>JAPORI010000239.1:0-1575 GCA_026710225.1 Betaproteobacteria bacterium | reverse complement strand
CCTTGACTTTGAGCATGTCAAGTGCCGGGATGCCTTCGGTTATGCAAATCACAAAGCCGATGCCGGCTTCGACCGCCTCGATGATCGCCGCAGCGGCAAACGGCGGCGGCACGTAGATAACCGACACGTTGCAGTCGGTCTTCTCTTTAGCCTGGGCAACGCTGTCGAAAACCGGGATACCTTCAAAGTCGCTGCCGCCCTTGCCGGGAGTGACACCGGCGACGTAGCACTGCTTGCCGTTGGCGTAGGCGACGCTGTGATGGGTGTGAAAGGAGCCGGTCTTGCCGGTCATCCCCTGGGTACTATCCGGCTGCTGCTGTCGATCAGGATGGACATTTACGCTTCCTCTATTCGGGCTTGAGGTTGGGCAGCAGTTCTTCACCGGCGGCCTGCTTGGCCCTGATTTCCTCGATCGCCTGTTCCATGGCCAGGAAACGCTGGGCATTGGTTGGATGGCTGCGGCCGAAGATACTCGATTTGCTCTGATCAATGGCCGGATTGAGCATGGTCATGCGCCGCCAGATGTCCGGCACTTCCTCCAGATCGAAGCCGGCTTCGGCCAGGATATACATGGCAACATAGTCAGCCTCGGCCTCGAAGTCCTCCGAATACTGCATCACCGCCAGACTGCGCATCCCCGGGTTGATGCCGCCGGTACCGATGATCACCGCCAGATCGATGATGGTGCCGATGGCGGCATTGGTCTTTTGCGCATCGATGTGCTTGCGCAGATTGTGCGCCAGTTCGTGGGCGACCACCACCTGCACCTGGGTGTCGGTCAGGGCGCGCATCAAGCCGCTGGTGATGATCACGTTTTCGCCGTCGGCAAAGGCGTTGACCTGATTGTCGAAAACAAGAGCGATCGGATATTTGCACACCTGCTCGGCGACCAGGGAAAGTTCCATGAGCTCGCCGGCGCGCCTGATTGTGAATTGGTTTTCCTTGCCTTCGCCGACAAGTTCGTTCCTGCCGCTGAAGATTTCGCCGTTGAGCGAGACAATCACGTCACCGGCTTGCATTCCGGCCTGGTCGGCCGGCGACAGTTCGGCAACACTGATGATCACAAAGCGATTGGGTGCTGCCAGCTCTTGCACAACGGCATCTGCCATCGGCTCTTGCGGATCGGCATCCGGGATTCGTTCATCTACTGCCAGCGAGGCGTCTTCGTCAGCCGGATCAATATCCTCATCCTCGGCTGGTGCAACTGGCTCGCCGGCAAATGCAGAGAAGAAGCCTTTTTTCTCCGGCTTTTTATCCAGACCGTAGCGCTGTCTGATCGCCTCCCTGAGATGCTCGGGAAAATACTCCGCCTCGACGACCAGATAGCCGGTGCTCAGCCTGCGGTCCTCGCCGCAGATCGAACTGCCCTTGGCCGCAACCGGCCAGGATACATTGACCAGCCGCTGCTGCTGGTTAATTATCGAGTCCAGCGCCAACTCGTTTTGCTTTTTGATCTCATCCTGCTCATCCTGCGAGGAAACTTCCGGCACCTGCGTCGACGGCTGCACGCAACCGGACGCGCAGATGCGTTCGCCCCCTGTAACCCTGACGTCCCTCGAAATTGCGGTTTGAGGT
>JAPORI010000161.1 GCA_026710225.1 Betaproteobacteria bacterium | reverse complement strand
GGGGAGGTCTACTGGGCGCTGGGAATGCGGGCGCGGGCGATAGCGACCTGGCAGAGCGGCCTGAAGAACTTCCCGGAAGACGAGTACCTGCTCGAAACCATTCGGCGCTATGATGCGATTGAAATCTAGCACCCTGCTGGCCGCCGGCTGTATGGTTGCCGCGCTGCTGGCCGCCGGCTGCGCCGGCCGCGAGGAGTTGGAGGCGGAAAACGGCCCGTCGTTCTACATGGGTGGAGAAATTGCGGTGCGAGAAGTAGGCAAGCCGGCCCGCAAAATGGGCTTCACCTGGAGCCGCGGCCGCGGCTACAGCGGCTGGGAGGAAAGAATCGAACTCACCGATCGGCGGGGGATGAAGATCGCCAAGCTGGTTTCGGAGGGTGGCAAGGTGCGCGTCTCGGCCCGCAACCGGCAGAATCGGGTGACCAGCCTGGAGAACCTGTTCGCAAGGTTTGTCGGCGCGCCGCTTGCCCCCCGGGTGCTGGCCGGCTGGCTGCAAAATCTTCACCACGACAACAAGCAGCCAATTCCGGACCTGTTCGACTACGGCAATCTGAAAGTCGAGGTGCGCTCGCGCCATCTGGACGAAACCCCCCGGGAGATGCGCCTGCACCGCGGCGACAGCCTGTTCGTGATACTAATCAAGGACCAGGATGCCGCCAACTGAGCAAACCATCCGGATTGCCGCTCCGGCCAAGATAAATCTTAGCCTTGCAGTGGGGAATCGGCGTGCAGCAGACGGCAGGCACGAAATCGACGCGCCGAGCGTACCGGTTGATATATGCGACCAGATCTGGGCAACCGAAGCACCCGCAATCAGCTCCCGGCTAATCGGCATGCAGACGCCAGACTCCGAACTGGCTGCCCGGGCTGTTGCGGCGCTGGCGGCGGCGGCCGGAGTCAGGCGGGGAGTGAATCTGGTGATCGAAAAGCGGATTCCGGCCGGCGCCGGCCTCGGCGGCGCCAGTTCCGATGCCGCCGCCGCTCTGCTTGCGGCAAACCGGTTGTGGGGGCTGAACTGGTCGCCGGCGGCGCTGGCGGCGCTGGCCGCCCGGCTCGGATCCGACATTCCCTTTTTCATCGGTTGCCGGCCGGCCCGGATAACCGGCACCGGGGAGAGACTGGTACCGCTGGCCGAAACGCCGTCCGGCTGGTGCGTACTGGTGCTGCCGCCGGTATTCTGTTCGACTGCGGCCGTCTACGCGCGCTACGCTCAGGACGCATCTGCGAAAATATCCCGCCGCATCCGGAAAAGCGCTGACAACGACCTGCTGCCGGCCGCGCTGGCGGTAGCGCCTGAACTCGCCGGCCTGATGGCCGCGGCCGGGCGGTTGGCCGGCCGACCGGCGCAGCTTACCGGCAGCGGCAGCGGCTTCTTCTTCCTGGCCGCCGACGCGACCGCAGCTGCGGCGCTTGCGGCGCGGCTGGCCGGTCGGATCGAGGCCAGGATCCAGACCGCCGTGCTGCTGGCCGGACGTCCGGGTCGATCTTTGCATTTGGGGAGTAGCCAAGCGGTAAGGCAGCGGATTTTGGCTCCGCCATGCGCAGGTTCGAATCCTGCCTCCCCAGCCTGATTTAGCAATGGAACTACCGGAACGCTTTCAGGATCACTCCGCAGCCGAGGTTGCAGTGATCTCGGGAACCGCGACCTTCGATCTGGCGCTGAAGATCTGCAACAGCATGCGGCTGCCGATAACCCGCACCCGGGTAGGACAGTTTTCCGACGGTGAAATCGCGGTGCAAATCAAGGAAAACGTGCGCGGCCGCAATGTATTCATCATCCAGTCGATCTGCGGGGATGCCAATCGCAGCCTGATGGAGTTGGTGCTGCTCACCGATGCCGCCCGGCGCTCGTCAGCCCGGGAAATCGTCGCAGTTGCGCCATATCTGGGCTATTCCCGCCAGGACCGGCGACCGCGCTCGGACCGGGTGCCGATCTCGGCAAAGGTTATCGCCGACATGCTTGGCGTGGCCGGAATTTCCCGCCTGGTATCGATCGACATTCATTCCGAACAGATTCAGGGCTTCTACCGGGTGCCGGTGGACAACCTGTACGCATCGCCGGTGATGGTTGCCGACATCTCTCGCCGTAATCGCGCCGGCGCCAACCTGACGATAGTTTCCCCGGATGTCGGGGGAGTGCCGCGGGCACGGGCCTTTGCAACCGAACTCGATGTCGATCTGGCGATCATCGACAAGCGCCGCCCGGCGGCCAATGTCGCCAAGGTCATGCATGTCATCGGTGATGTTAAAGGCCGTGACTGCATTCTGGTTGATGACATCGTCGACACCGCCGGATCGCTGTCGGCTGCCGCCGGCGCCTTGCGCGAGAACGGAGCGGCGACCGTGCGCGCCTACTGCACCCATCCGGTGCTCTCCGGCGATGCGCTCAATCGGATCGAGAATTCGGCGCTTGACGAGTTGGTGGTAAGCAGCACCATCCCGCTTCACAAGGATGCGGCAAAATGCAGTAAAATCCGCTCCCTTGATATTTCCGAGCTGCTTGCCGAGGCGCTGATGCGGATAATCTCCCAGGCCTCGGTAAGTTCGCTTTTCATTGAATAGACATCTAAATATTTCGCCTGCCATCATGAAATTCACCCTTTCCGCCTCGGCCCGCTCCGATTCCGGCCGCTCTGTGGCCCGCCGCCTGCGCCGGGCTGGGCAAGTACCGGGCATCGTCTACGGGCTCAAGCAGCCGCGCTGCATCCAGATCGAGCAGGAGACCATCGCCCGCCGCCTGCAACAGGAAGCCTTCCACTCGTCGCTCATTGAGCTTTCAATCGATGGCGACGTCTACAACGTGTTGCTGCGCGAGACTCAGGTGCATCCGGTGCACAGCCAGATTCTGCACATCGACTTCCAGGCGGTCGATGCCGACAAGCCAATCTCGGCATCGGTGCCGTTGCACTTTGCAAGCGCCGACTCCTGTCCTGGCGTCAAGCTCCGCCACGGTATCTTCAGTATCGTGAAGGCGGAAGTCGACATCCACTGCCTGCCCCGCGACCTGCCCGAGAGCATTGAGGTTGATGCCAGCGAGATGGAAATCGGCAAGAGCCTGCACCTTAGCGACCTGCCGCAGATTGCGGGAGTGACCTTTGATGCGCTGCAGCGCTCGGAGAATCCGGTGCTAGCGGCCGTGCACGCTCCCCGCAAGGAGGAGGAAACCGAAGCCAAGCCGGCTGACGCGGCCGGCGGCGACGAATCCAAGCCGGATGAGACCGCCGAAGCACCTGCCAAGCCAGCCGAAAAGGCCTGATTGCCCTTCTGCAAAACGCCCTGACCCTACTTGCGACTGATCATGAGCACCCAGAAAACTCCCCACCCACCCGCCTCTGCACCGGCCGCACCAGGCCCGGTCGCCCAGCAGTCGGACATGCCGCCGGAATCCGACACCTACATGAGCCCCGAGCAACTCCAGTGGTTCCGGCAGCGGCTGCTTGACTTGCGCAACAAGTATCTGCTTGATTCGGCCAATACCACTCAGGAGTTGCGGAAACAGGACAAGGATCTGGCCGACGAAATCGACCGGGCCAACAGCGAATTCGGCTATGTGATCGAGTTGCGGGAAAACGAGCGGCTCGGGTTTTTGCAAAAGAAGATCGACGCGGCGCTAGCCAGGATCGAAAACGGCACCTACGGTTACTGCACCGAATGCAATGCACAAATCGGCATCAAGCGGATGGCAGCCCGGCCGGTTGCCACCCTGTGCATCGAATGCAAGCAGTTCATGGAGCAACAGGAGCGCCGGGCCGGCTCCTGACTTTCTTGGGAGGAAGAAAGGCGCGTCGGGGCAGAATTTTTGCCGCGCCCGACAATTTTTTCCGGCTGTCGGTCGGCCCGATTCGAGAGGCCTGAGACAAAAAAATAACAGACAGAATGACTTTTGCATAAGAATGCTCAATCAAATTCTTTTAAAAGATTTTCACCTTTTGTATCAATAGTGTAAGATCGGCATCCTCACTAAAAAACCGATTACCACCCAAAACAAAAGGAAAAAACAACCAGTGGCGAACAAGGCACTCACCAACGGCAACGGCATCAGCCACAAGGTCCAGGACGAGCACAAGAACCCGGTAATCAGCAATGCACTCGCCGAAGATGGCGGCAGCGCCAGTCAGATCGCCATTGAAGAGGAAGCCACCCGGCCAGCACCAAGCCCGGCGGCAACAGTTGCCCCGGCAGCGCCGGAGCGTGCCGACGGATTGTTTGCAACCGACCGGCGCAGTGCCCGCGAACGGTTGAGCGAATGCCGGGTAATCCGGCGCAACGGCGAGGTGGTTCCCTTTGACCCCGAAAAGATCTTCAACGCGATAATGAAGGCTTTTGCCGCCGAGTCCGATCAGGGTGCCGAGTCCGAAAAAGACGCCAATGTCCGGGAGGAGGTCGCCAAGGTCTGTGATCTGGTCTGCAAGTACCTGTGCGACCAGCCGATCAACTCAACCACCTTCCAGATCGAGCAGATTCAGGACCAGGTTGAATTGGCGCTAATGCGCAGCGAGCACTTCGCAATCGCCAAGGCGTTCATGCTCTATAGGCGCGACCGGCAGGAGAAGCGCCAGCAGCGCGCCGGCGAGTTGATGCCCAACCAGTTCACGGTCATTCAGGCCGACGGCAGCAAGATCCTGCTTGATCCATTGCTGCTGCAAGAGCGGATCGAGGCTGCCTGCACCGGCCTGTCGGGCAAGATCGACCGGGAGTTGCTGTTCAACCGCGTCGCCGGAGCGATGTATGAGGGAATAACCTCCCAGAACCTCAACAACCTGATGGTGCTCGAAGCCAGCACCCTGTGCGAGATGGAGCCGGACTACCTGTTCGTGGCCGCCCGGCTGCTGCTTGACGGGCTGCGGGAGGAGGTGTTCGGACGGCCGGTAAAGCATGCGACGATGATCGCCATGTATGCCCAGCACCTGACCGACATGATCGAGACCGGTCTTCGCCACGAAAAG
>JAPORI010000048.1:4754-4993 GCA_026710225.1 Betaproteobacteria bacterium | reverse complement strand
CCGATTTGCTCGCTGATCTGGCCGGTGCCCGGCAGATTTTCGGATTTGCCAAACAGCAGGCGCCCGGCTGCAGTGCATCACTGGTTGCCGGCGACGAGTTCGCATTCGAACTTGCCGACGGTACCAGAATTGGTGCACCCTTGCAGGTGCATGGCGAGCACAACCGGATCAACGCGCTGTGTGCGGCCGTTTCCTGCTTGGCACTGGGAGTGGAGCGCGCGGCGATCGAGGCCGGTCTG
>JAPORI010000048.1:0-4744 GCA_026710225.1 Betaproteobacteria bacterium | reverse complement strand
AGCCGGCCGGGGATGCCGGCAAAGGCAGCCAGACCGGCCGGCTGAGCATGAAGAGAATGCGCGGCGGCGGCATCTTGATCGATGACACCTACAACGCCAGTCCCGAATCGACGCGCGCGGCCCTGCAGGTGCTTGCCGAGCGTCCCGAGTCGCGCAAGGTGTTCATCCTCGGCGATTTGCTTGAACTCGGTGACGACAGTGAACATTTGCACCGGGAAATCGGAGCCGAGGCTCGCAAGTTGGGTATTGGGCCGGTGCTTGCCTGCGGAAAACTGGCATCGGCGGCGGCTGATGATAAATATGCACACCAGCAAGAACTGATTGCTGCGGCCGGCAAGCTCGCCGGTGATGATACGGTGATTCTGGTTAAAGGTTCGCGCGGCTCACACATGGAGGATGTGGTGCAAAGCCTGGTTATGGGAGATCGGCAGTGATCTACTATCTGGCAAGCGTATGGCGCGATGATCTGGCTGCGGCAAATCTGCTCACCTACATAACCAGCCGCTCGGTTGCCGCGGCGTTGACCGCTCTGGCTATCGGGATGATTGCCTATCCGCCCTTCATTCGCTGGCAGCGCGCGGCGGCAGTCGGTCAGCCGATTCGCGACTGCGGTCCGGAGTCGCATCTGGCCAAGGCCGGGACCCCGACCATGGGCGGCAGCGTGATCATTGCCGCGCTGATCGCGACGATGCTGCTGTGGGGAAACCTTGCCAACGGCCTGCTGATGTGCGTGCTGATCGCAACGGTCGGTTTTGCCGCAGTCGGGATGATTGACGACTGGACTAAGTTGCGGCGCGCCGACAGTCGGGGGTTGAGCATGAGCGCCAAGATAGTGCTGCAGACCCTGCTTGCGCTTGCCGCCCTGATCTATTTGCGTTGGCACACGGCTACCGGTGAGCACACCGGGATTTTGATTCCCTACTGGAAGGATCTGATTGTGCCGGCCGGGACGATCGGCTTTTTCCTGCTTGGCTGGATGTGCATAGTCGGTTCATCCAATGCGGTGAATCTTACCGACGGTCTTGACGGGCTTGCCATCCTGCCGGCGGTGATGGTCGGATCGGGTCTGGCGGTTTTTGCCTATGCAGCCGGCAACTCGGTGTTCTCCGGATATCTGGATGTTCCCTACATTCCCGGTGCCGCCGAACTGGTGATCTTTTGCGCAGCCTTGGCCGGTTCCGGTTTGGCGTTTCTGTGGTTCAACGCCGCTCCGGCGCAGGTGTTCATGGGTGATACCGGTTCGCTGGCCATTGGCGCGGCTTTGGCGCTGATCGCGGTTGCAATTCGCCAGGAGATCGTCTTTGCCATCATGGGCGGCCTGTTCGTGCTTGAGGCGGTGTCGGTGATCCTGCAGGTGGGTTCCTACCGCCTGTTCGGACGGCGCATCCTGCAGATGGCGCCGATTCATCATCATTTCGAAAAGAAGGGCTGGCCGGAAAATGTGGTGGTGGTGCGCTTTTGGATCGCAACCATAATTTTGGTACTCATCGGGCTTTCGGCCCTCAAGATACGATGAGCGGATCGACGGTGCTGATAGTCGGGATGGGCATCACCGGCATGTCGATGGTCCGGCACGCACTCGGTTGCGGCCGAACTCCGGTGGTTGCCGACACCCGGGCCAATCCCCCCTTGCTCGCGCAACTGGGTGCGGAATTCCCGCAGGTCGAGTTCCGCCACAGCGACTCTTTTGCTGCAATCGGAGCTGTTGCTGGCGATTTCGACGAAGTCTGGATATCTTCGGGAGTTTCACCGGCCTGGCTGCAGTTGCCGAGCGGTTGCACGCCCTGCGGCGATCTGCAACTGTTTGGTGAGAGTTGTCTGCAAGCGCAAGCGCAGGGCAAAACCAGGGCGCGCCTGATTTTGATCACCGGCACCAACGGCAAGAGCACCTGCGCGACGCTCACCGCCGGTCGTCTGGCTGCATCCGGGCGCCGGGCGGTTGCGATCGGCAACATCGGGGTGCCGCTGCTTGACAGTCTGGCCCGCTGGCAGAGCGACGGCTGGCCGGAAATAATAGTTGCGGAAGTATCCAGTTACCAGTTGGCGCTGCGCAGCCGCACCGCTGCCGACATTGCCTGCCTGCTCAATGTCTCCCCGCATCATCTTTCCTGGCACGGCAGCGAACGCAACTACGCGGCGGTCAAGCGCAGCGTTTACGAGCAGGTCGCAGTTGGAGTATTCAATCGCGCTGACAAGCACAGCGTCAAGGGCGCTACGGCCGCCGGCCGGCAGGTGGGCTTTGGCGGCAGCGATGCTCGGGAAGGGGAGTGGACTGTGCAGCGGGGAATGCTCATGCGCGCCGGCGCTTCGCCGGCTGATGCGTTGCCGGCAAGTGCACTGCTGCGCATCGGAATCATGCCGGAGAATGCCGCTGCTGCGTTCGCAATCGCCGAAACCGCCGGCTGTCCGCTTGCCGACGATGCCAGCCTCGGCTGGCTGTCGGTCCAGCGCGGCCTGGCGCACCGGCTGCATCATGTTGCATCGGCAAGTGGCATATCGTATATAGATGATTCCAAGGCCACCAACGAAGCGGCTGCGATTGCGGCGCTGGCGGCGGTCGGTGCCGAGGGAACGGTGCTCATCGCCGGCGGCGACTGCCGGCCGGACTCTTCCTTTGCCCGATTGGCCAAGGCGGCCTGCAAATTGGCCGGCGCAGTGCTGCTCGGCGATTCGGCATCAGCGCTGTCCAAGGCGCTGGCCGATTTGCCGATTTGCCTGAGCCAGGCTTCCGACATGAACCAGGCCGTCTCCCAAGCCAGTGCGATGGCGCGTAAACTCGGTGCCCGACGGGTGCTGCTGTCGCCGGCTTGCCCGAGTTTTGACATGTTTTCCAATTTCGGCGAGCGTGGTGATGCATTTGCGCTGGCGGTTCGTTCAATGGGAGGATCAGATGAAGTTCATGCGGCTTGACGGCCTGCGTGTGCAGGCGGTCAGACCCGATGCGGCCGGGCTTGACTTCTGGTTGCTGGCGCTGGTCGGGGCGTTGGCCGGCTGCGGCCTGATGGCGATTTTTTCCGCGACCATCACCCGCAGCGACGGCGGGATTGTCAATCCTTTCTTTATCCGCCAGTTTGTCTATGCGCTTTGCGGCTGCGCGGCAGGTTTCCTGCTCTGGCGCTTCGTGTCGCTGCGGGTGTTGCGCGACCGCAGCCTGATCCCGGCACTGGCGGCGCTGGTGGCGCTGGCAGCCGCGGCGATCGACGGGATCGGGATTGCGGTAAACGGCGCCCATCGCTGGCTGGCTATCGGGCCGGTTACAGTCCAGCCGATCGAGTTTGCCAAGCCGGTGCTCATCATCTACTTCTGCGCCTATTGCGCGGCCAACCGCGACTCGCTTGCCTCCTTTCGGCAGTTGCTGCCGATTCTGGCAGTTTTTGCACTCGCTTGCCTGGCGTTGCTCGCCCAGCCGGATCTCGGATCAGCGGTGCTGCTCGGGGCGGTGCTGGTGGTGATCCTGTTTCTGGCCGGGGCGCGTCTGGCGCATTTTGCGCTTTTGTTTGGAACCGGCCTGGTGCTGGTTGCGGTAGCGGTGCTGGCGGCTCCCTACCGGATGCGCCGGCTGCTGGCGTTTGTCGATCCGTTCTCTGATGCTCAGGGCGGCGGCTACCAACAGGTGCAGTCTTTGATCGCGTTTGGCAGCGGCGGCGTGACCGGCAAGGGCCTGGGTCTTTCGGTTGGCAAGTGGTCACACCTTCCCGAGGCGCACACCGACTTCATCGCGTCGGTGCTCGCCGAGGAACTCGGCCTGCTCGGGATTGCCGCGCTGCTGATGCTGTTTGCGATGGTCATGCATATCGGTTTCATCGCCGCGCCGCTCGGCGCCGGCAGCGGCGATTTCTTTTCAGCCTTGCTTGCTCGAGCGATTGCGGTGCTGCTGGTGCTGCAGGTATTCATCAATCTGGGTGGCAACCTGTCGTTGCTGCCGGTCAAGGGTCTTACTCTGCCGCTGCTTTCCTTTGGCGGCTCGAGTCTGGTTGCCTGGCTGCTCACCCTGACTTTATTGCTTATGATCAGACGGGAAAACTTCCTTTATCAATCCACGCACAGGACAACAACATGACCAAGAAAATAATGATTTGCGGTGGCGGCTCCGGCGGCCACATCTTCCCCGGCATTGCCGCGTGCCATGCTCTCGCCGAGCGCAACATAGCCTTCGAGTGGCTCGGTTGCGCCGGTGGCATGGAGGAGCAGCTGATCCCGGCTAGCGGAATCAAGTTGCACCTGGTGCAGTTCGAAAAGCCCGGCGGCGGCATTGGGGCAACCGCCCGGGCGCTGCTCAAAGCCAAGGATGCCGCCAAGGAGGCGGCCGGCTACATCTCCGATTCCGGTGCCAATGCGGTGCTTGGCATGGGCGGCTATCCGTCGCTGCCAGGAGTGCTGGCTGCGGTCTCGATGAAGTTGCCGCGTCTGATTCACGAGCAGAACGCCAAACTCGGCTGGGCGAATCTGGCGCTAATCAAGCTCACTAACCGGGCCATGGTTACCTATCCGGACACCACTTCCAACTACGCCTATCGCACCGGCTTGCCGCTGCGTCCGGAGTTTGCCAATGTTCCTCCACCCGAGCAGCGCTTTGCCGGCCGCAGCGGCGGCTTGCGTATTCTGGTGCTCGGCGGCAGCCAGGGAGCGTCCTCGCTCAACACCAAGGTTCCCGCAGCCTTGGCCGGAATGGATACCCGTCCGGAGCGGATCGTTCACCAGGCCGGTGCCGGCAAGGCCGGTGAGGCAACCGCCGCCTATGAGC
>JAPORI010000145.1 GCA_026710225.1 Betaproteobacteria bacterium | reverse complement strand
AACGGCGAACTGTGGGGCCGGCCGAGCGATCTTCCCTGGGCGATGGTTTTTGAGCGGGCTGACGAGCAAAGCCGTCATCCATCGCAACTTTACGAATTTCTCTTTGAAGGCGTTTTGCTTTATCTGGTTTTGCGCCTGTTGCTCAACAAGGCTCCCCGGCCGGGAGTGCTGGCGGCCGCATTTTTAATCGGCGCGGCCGCGGCCCGTTTTGCAGTAGAGTTCTTCCGCGAACCGGATGCCCACATCGGATTGCTGTGGCTGGAAATGAGCATGGGGCAACTGCTTAGCATCCCGACCCTGCTGGCCGGAGTGGGGATGCTGATTTTTCTGTCCCAGCGCGGCAAGCTGCTTGGCTTTGTGCCGGCCGCTCCCGGCAAGTCGCGCCGGCGCTCGAAGGCCCGCTAGTAACTCACCGCTCCGGCGCGCTGGGCGGTAAGCACACCGGGAATCGCACTTATCTTGGCGAGCAGGCGCTCGATCTGCTTGGCGTCGTTGACTTCGATTTCAATTTCCATGCGCACCACCGAAGAGCCTTCCTGGCCGCCGGACAGATTGACGTTGGCGATGTTGATGCCGGTGGAACTTATTTCGGAAGTGATATCGGTAAACAGCCGGCGGCGATTGGTTGCTTCGAGAGTAAGCCGGGTGGAGAACATGGTTCCGTCTCCGGGTGCCCAGGTCAGATTTATGTGATTGGCAAAGCCGGGCAGGCTGGCGGCGATCTGGCAGTTCTTGCGGTGGATTTCCATTCCCTTGCCCTTTTGCATCAATCCGATGATCTCCTCCGGCGGCACCGGGCTGCAACAGTTGGCGAAGAAGATGCCGGCGCCGGTCTTGCCGGAAATGCTGATCGTCGTTGCGCGCTTTTCCCGTCGCGCTGATCCGCCGGCCGCGCCGAGCAGTTCGCCGGCGACTATGAACGGATCGATCTTGCCCAGTGCCAGTTCAATGAGCAGCGCCTGCCGGCTGCCGTGCACCATGCTGCGCTGAAAGAAACTCTTCCAGGCTTGTTCGCCAATTTCCTCCAGCGCGGCGCCGGATCGTTGCAGTGCTTGTTCAAGCAGTTTTGCTCCGAAGGTTTCCATCTCCTCGGCCCAGGATTCGCGCAGCACTGCGCGGATGCGGCTGCGCGCCTTGCTGGTGGCAACGAACTCCAGCCACTGCGGCAGCGGTGCGGCGACCTTGGAGGTGTTGACCTTGATGATGTCGCCGGAGGCAAGCTTGGCGGAAATCGGCAACGAGCGGCCGTTGATTTCCGCCGACTCGGCCCTGTCACCCAGATCGGTGTGTATTTCATATGCGAAATCCAGTGCCGAGGCGCCCTTGGGCAGGTGCACCACCCGCCCCTTGGGCGACAGGACATAGATGTCGTTGGGAAACAGGTCGATGCGCAGATTATGCATGAAGTCGCCGCCGGTTTTCGGATCGGCGGGCAGCTCCAGCAGTCCGGCCAGCATCCGGGCTGCCTGCATCTGCACTTCCGAGGCGCTGATTTTGCCCGCGCCGCTTTTGCCAGAGCGGCCGGTTTGTCCGAACAGGCGGCTTTTGATGAATCCGGTGCGCCGCTGGTTGTCGTTTTGCTTGTAGTGCCAGTGCGCGGCCAGGCCATACTCGGCGAACTCGTGCATGCGTTCGGTTCTAATTTGCAATTCAATCAGCACTCCGGACTTGTCGAGCACCGTGGTGTGCAGCGACTGGTAACCGTTGTTCTTGGGCATGCCGATATAGTCCTTTACCTTGAACGGCATCGGCCGGAAATGCTCGTGGATGATGCCCAGTGTCTGATAGCACTCGGCCCGGCTTGCAACCAGGATGCGAAAACCGATGATGTCATCGACTTCACTGAAGCGCAGCCGCTTTTCCACCATCTTGCGATAGATCGAATACAGGTTTTTCGAGCGCCCGTAGATGGTCGTCTCTATCCCGTTGGCGGCAAAGTTTTCCTTTAACTTTCTTTCTATGTCCGGCAGCGCCTGACGACGGGTGCCGGATGATCGGCCGAGCGCCTGTTCGAGTACCGCGTAGCGCAGCGGAAAGATGTGTGAGAACGACAGCATCTGCAACTCGTCGCGCACGGTTCTGAAACCGAGTCGTTCGGCCAAGGGCGCGTAGATGTCGAGGGTCTCCTGGGCGATGCGCAGCCGCTTGCGCTTGGGCAGATGCACCAGGGTGCGCATGTTGTGGATGCGATCGGCGAGCTTGATGAGCAGCACCCGCCAGTCGCTGGCAACCGCCAGCAGCAGCTTGCGGAAGTTCTCGGCGCGGCGCTCCTGACGATCGACATGCTCGATCTTCTCGATGTTGGTGACGCCGTTGACGATCAGGGAAACCGTCGGCCCGTATTGTTCGGCCAGTTGCTCGGCGCTCAGTTCGGTATCCTCGATTGCATCATGCAGCAAGGCGGCGATCATCGCCTCCTCATCGTGCAGCCATTCGGCAACTATGCAGGCGACCGCAACCGGATGGATGATGTAGGGCGAGCCGTCGGCGCGCAACTGGCCGGAGTGCAAGGCGGCGGCATTTTCAGCCGCGGCAATTATCCGCCGGGCCTGGGCGCTGCGAAAGCGGGCCGCGCCGAGGGCTTTTTTTAACTGGCTGGCTGCATCCGGCGGCAGCCCGGCAGACGCTGAATCAGGTCTTTGCCTCTGAAGATTCGTCGTCGGGGTACTGATAGTCCTTTCCCTCCTTGCCCTCGTCAAGGAAGTCGCCGTCGGCAGCCGGCTCGACATCCGACCCCTGCTCGATGGCAATGGGCATTGAACCGGATGCCACTTCGCGCAGCGCCTGAACGATCAGCCGGTCGGGTGCCGGGTCGCTAAGGGTGCTTTGCTCGCCGCCGGCGAGCCGGCGGGCGCGATCGGCAACTCCGAGCACCAACTCGAAATGGTTGGGGCAGTGGGTGAGGCAGTCGTCAATTGTGGTTCTGGCCATGCGGCAGATTCTACGCCATTTTTTAACCCGCCGCCGGCAGCAGCCGATTTTGCTGTGCGATAATCGGCAACTTCATGCAAGCGGATTCGGGAACAGTTGTCGCACGCACGCTCAGCCAGCGGCGGATTACCGAGCACCTGCGGGTGCTGCGGGTTGCCACCGACGAGGCTATCGCCTTCAAGGCCGGCCAGTTCACCAAGATCGGCTTTCCCGCTGCCGAGGGCGAGCGGCCGCTGATGCGCTCCTATTCCTTCGTCAATCCGCCGGGGGCTGACTGTTACGAGTTTTGTTACAGCATCCTTCCCGAAGGTGGCAATCTCACTCCGCAGCTGGACCGGCTCGCAGAGGGTGACGAACTGCTGGTCTCGACCCGGCCGGCCGGCTTTCTGGTGCTGGAAGAGATTCCGCAAGCCGACAACATCTTCCTGGTCGCCACCGGCACCGGCATTGGCCCTTTCATGTCGATCATGGATACTGACGAACCCTGGCAGCGCTTCAAGAAGGTGGTGCTGGCGCATGGCGTCGCCCGCTCTGCCGACATGGCCTACCGCGCCAAGCTCGACGAGTTGGCGGCCAAATATCCCGACCAGTTCAAATTGGCGACCCTGGTGACCCGCGAGCAGCATCCGGGCAGCCTGAACATGCGCATTCCGCAGGCCTTTGCCGCCGGGAAAATCCAGCAAATCGCCGGCGTCAGCCTCGATCCGGCCAACTGCCAGTTCATGCTGTGCGGCAACCCGGCCATGGTCAAGGAGACTTCCGCCTGGCTGGCCGAGCAGGGCTTGCCCCGCAACCGGCGCAGCGTTCCGGGCAACGTCACCATCGAAAAGTACTGGTAGGTGGCCCAATGCGGGTAGAATCCTCTCCAGTTTAAGTGAAAGTACACGAGTATCAGGGAAAGGAAATTCTGCGCAGCCACGGCATCGCGACTCCGGAAGGGATCGCCTGTCTGGATTCGGGCCAGGCGCGTCCGGCCGCGGAAAAGCTCGGCGGCGACAGTTGGGTGGTCAAGGCGCAGATTCACGCTGGCGGGCGCGGCAAGGGCGGCGGCGTCAAGCTGGCAGCCAGTCTCGATGAGGTTGAAAAGGCCGCCGGTGAGATATTCGGGATGAATCTGGTTACCCACCAGACCGGCCCCGGCGGCCAGAAGGTGCGCCGGCTGCTGGTCGAAAAGGGCGCCAGAATAGCCAATGAACTTTATGTCGGTCTGGTCATTGACCGCGCCCGGCAGCAGATAGTGCTGATGGCCTCGGCGGAGGGAGGGATGGAAATAGAGGAGGTCGCCGAGCGCAGCCCGGACAAGATCAAAAAGGTCTGGGCCGATGCCGATACTCCTTTCGCCGAAGCGCAACTGGCACAGGTGGCCGGCGACATCGGCCTGAGCGGCGAAAGCAAGAGCCAGTTCGTTGATATCGGTCAGCGCCTGCACAAGGCCTTCGTCGCCACCGACGCCTCGCTGTGCGAGATCAATCCGCTGGTGGTTACCGAATCCGGCAGCCTGCTGGCGCTGGATGCCAAGTTCAATTTCGACGCCAACGGCATGTACCGGCAACAGCAGGTCGCCGAGTTGCGCGACGAGGATGAGGAGGACCCCACCGAGCGCGAAGCGGCCAAACACGATCTTTCCTACATCTCGCTTGACGGCGATATCGGCTGCATGGTCAACGGCGCCGGCCTGGCGATGGCGACCATGGACATAATCAAGTTCCACAACGGCAGCCCGGCCAATTTTCTCGATGTCGGCGGCGGCGCCAGCAAGGAGAAGGTGCAGGCCGCTTTCGAGTTGATGCTGGCCAATCCGGGCATCAAGGCGATCCTGGTAAACATCTTCGGCGGCATCATGCGTTGCGATGTGATCGCCGAGGGAGTGGTTGCCGCAGCCCGGGAAATTGGCCTGAAAATCCCCCTGATAGTCCGTTTGGAGGGAACCAATGTCGAACAGGGCAAGCAGATTCTTGCCGACTCCGGCCTGAAGATAACTTCCGCATCCGGAATGGACGAAGCGGCGCGCAAGGTGGTGGCCGCGGCCGCCGGCAGCCAGTGAAACTGCACAGCGCGGCAGTTGTCTTGATTGCGGCGATTGGCGCGTCGACGGCTGCACACAGCCGGACGCGACAATCGC
>JAPORI010000149.1 GCA_026710225.1 Betaproteobacteria bacterium | reverse complement strand
CAATCGCGCCTCGCGAGCGACTGGCGGTTGATGCAACCGATGCTCTGGCGATTGCCGCCGCCTACCGCAGCACCGCCCGGTTGCGCCTGCGGCGGAGCCGGCGACGATGATCTGCCGGCTGCGCGGGATCGTGCTCGAACGCGAGCCGCCGGCGGCAGTGATCGAGACGGCCGGCATTGGCTATGCTGTCTGGCTGCCGACCAAGGACTTTGCCAGTCTACCGGCAGCCGGCGATGAAGCGATTGTGCATACCGTCCAGCTCACCCGCGACGATGCGCCGATCATGTATGGATTCACCAATGAGTCCGAGCGGCGCGCCTTTCTCGCCCTGCTCAAGATCAGCGGCATCGGCGCCAAGAGCGCCCTCGGGCTGCTGTCAACGATGGACCTGGCCAGCCTGGCCGGTGCGATCATGCGCTCGGATGCCAAGGCGCTGGGCAAGGCACCCGGCATAGGACCGAAGGCGGCCGCCCGGATAATCCTCGAGATGCGCGATAACCCCGATCTTGCCGCCGCACCGGCGGAAGTTCCGGTTTTCGCCCGGGCAACCGAGTCCCTGATCGCCCTGGGTTACTCGGCGGCTGCCGCCCGCAAGGCTCTGGCCGCCCTGCCGACCAAGGACTACCAGCTTTCCGAACTGATCAAGGCAGCGCTCAGACAACTTTCCAACTGAATGATCCTGACCGCTAGAATCACCAACCGATGATCAAGGATCAACTGGCGGTAATCACCCCCATCCTGCTGGCGCTGGCTGGAACCCTCTATCCACCCACTCTTGACGAGCAGACCCTAATCGACATCCTGGGGTCTGATCCGGTCTCATTCTGGAAAATAATTGTCCGCACTTTCGTGCACGGTGATTTGTTCCACTTTGCATCCAATTCGCTGGTATTCTATTTTTGCACCAAGACTCTGCTCAACCAGATCAATGTGCGCAAGGCGACCTTGCTGTTTTTCACTGCCGCAGTGGTTGGCGCCTTGACCGAATTCTACGCAAGCGGCAATATCACCATCGGCATGAGCGGCGCGGTAATGGCGGTCTTTTCATTCAACATAATCGTCTGCCTGCGCAAGCATCTTTCGCCTTACTACTATCTGTTCGTGCTGGTGTTTCCGCTGCAAGACATCACCGGCATAACAACCGAGAGCGAGGAACCGATCGCCTTCTGGGCGCATCTGGGCGGCTTTGTGGTCGGGATGGGATTTGCGATGTTCTTCTACCGCAACAAGCCGTTCGGGGTTTTGCGCGCCTGAAATAGCTCAACTGGCAAGCCCTGCGGTTTGCAGCAGGGCGTGCAGCAGAACATTGGCGCCGGCACTGGCCCATTGCGGGGTAATCGCCTCGGCCTCGTTGTGGGAGATGCCGCCGACGCACGGACACATGATCATCGCCGCCGGTGCCACCCGGCTTATGTAGCAGGCATCGTGGCCGCCGCCGGCAATCAGATCGCGGTGGGCATAGCCGAGCATGGCCGCGGCTTCCCTGACTTGGGTTACACACTCTTGATTAAACTGCACCGGATCAAATTCAACCAGCGACTCGACTTGCATTTGCAGCCCCAGTTGGCGACAGACATCATCGCCGCGGCTGCGCAGTTCGTCCTCCATCTGGGCAAGCAGCTGCCGATCGGGGCTGCGCAGATCGACGGTGAACACCGCCTCGCCGGCTATGACATTGCGCGAATTGGGATGCAGCCGGCACTGGCCAACCGTTGCAACCGCATCCGGCTGCCGGGCCAAGGCGATCTGGTTTGCCGCATCGATCAGGCGCGCCATGCCCAGCCCCGCATCGGCACGCATGTCCATCGGGGTGGTGCCGGTGTGAGCTGCCCGTCCGGCAAGGGTGATTTGCAGCCACCTTACTCCCTGGCCGTGGGTGACCACCCCGATTTGCATGTTCTCGTTTTCAAGAACCGGACCCTGCTCGATGTGCAACTCGTAATAGGCGGCAATCCGGCGCTGACCGCACGGCTCGTCGCCAGCCCAGCCGATGCGCGCCAGCTCGTCGGCAAAACGGCAGCCGGCGCCATCTTTTCGATCATGCGCCCATTGCCGGGCATGGACGCCGACGAAGACGCCGGAAGCGAGCATCGGCGGAGCAAAGCGGCAGCCCTCCTCATTGCTCCAGTTGACCACCCCAACCGGACGCACGGTCTTGATGTTGTGCTCGTTGATGGTGCGCACCGCTTCAAGGGCGGCAAGCACTCCCAGCACCCCGTCATACTTGCCACCGGTTGGCTGGGTGTCGTTGTGGCTGCCGGCATAGACTACCGGCTGCGCAGCCGATCCGGCGGCTTGCGCAAACATGTTGCCCATGTCATCGACGGCAACTTGCAGGCCGGCCTCGACCAGCCACTCGGCGAGCAGTTGCCGCCCCCTGGCGTCGGCATCACTGAGCGCCTGGCGGTTGCAGCCGCCGGCAACGCCGGGACCAACTTGCGCCATCTTTTCCAGACAATCCCACAGCCGCTGGCCATTGACACGCAGATCGGCAATCGCCGCTTGCTCATTCATTGCCGATGCCGGCTTGATTTTGCACACTCCCTGCCCACGATCTGCACAGCTTTTCAACAGCCCTACAAGACCCTTACCGTCTGGCCCTCCATCACCGGCTGGATATCGCGGCGCACATACAGCAGCAGCAGCAAAGACGGCAGCACCATCAGAGTGGTCAGGATGAAAAACAAGGTCCAGTTGCCACCCAGCGAGTCAACCACCACGCCGCTGCCGGCAGCCAGGGTGGTGCGCGAGAAGTTGCCCAGCGAGGCAAGTGCCGCATACTGGGTGGCGGTGTAGGCGCGATCGCAAAGCTGGGAGAGAAACGCAACCAGAGCGACGGTTGACATCGCGGTGGTGAACTGATCGGCCACAACTGCAAATGCAAAAAGCCACTTCTCCGGATAAAGCGCCAGAGCTGCAAACAGCAAATTGGTGGCGGCCATCGCGATGCCGCCGATCAACAGGCCGCGAAACAGTCCGTAGCGAGCGTTGATCAAGCTGCCGATGATCGTGAATGCAACCAGCGCCACGGTTCCGTAGCCTTTTGAATAAAGCGCGATATCGGACTTGGAAAATCCAGCCTCATTGTAAAAGACCAGCGACATCCGGCCGAGAAAGGCTTCGCCGACTTTAAACAAGAACACCAAAGCCAGCACGATCAGGCCGATGCGCACCCCGTGCCGGCGCACGAAACTTGCCGCCGGCATGAACCAGATTGCATAGGCGCGTGACAGCGCACCCGCCGCAATCCCGTCCCGGCCGGAGCCGGCCAGCAGGCCGCCAACCGCCAGCAGCGCTGCCAGCACAATCACTCCTGCGACGGCAAAGGAAACCCACAGGTAAAAGAACGACGCAAAGCCGCCGTAGCCGGAAACCGAAACCGGCACCAGCTGCTCGGTAAACTGGAAGCAAAAAAGCGCCGCCAGCAAGCTGGCGATGACCAGCGCCTTGTGCACCGCAGCGCTAGCCAGCGGCGCGAACATGCGCCGAGTGCCAGCACCAGCGAGCATCTGGCGCATCTGCTGCGCGTCTTCATGCTGGGTTTGCCGCCGGCCCTGTCCCTTGCCTTCGCGCACAAACAGCAGCAGCAGCACCGAACTGAGCACGACCACGAAAAGCAGGGCCAGATAGGTTGTCTGCCAGTAGCGCTCTATCCCGGCTTCTTCGAGCAACTCGGCCAGCACCAAAGCCAGCGCTCCGAACAGCCCGTAGCCGACCCACCAGCCGGAAGTGGCCATTGCGCTTGCCGCACCGACCTTGTTGGGTTCGGCCTCGCCGATCAGCTCGATGCGCAGCGCATCGACTGCGACATCCTGAGTGGCGCTGCACGCGGCGATCAGAAACGCCAGCACCGAGATCAGGTAAATGTCATCATGCGGATTGAGGCCGGCCAGCAGCAGCATCCACACCGCAATCAGTGATTGCATCAAGATGATCCATGACCGGCGCTGACCGAGACGGGACAGCAGCGGCAGCCGGATCGCATCGACGATCGGCGCCCAGAGCATGTTGAACGCGTAGACGGTGAACACTATCCCGAACAGGCCGATTCCCGAACGCGAAAATCCCTCCTCCTTTAGCCACAGCGTAATCATCGATCCGATCAGCACCCAGGGGAAACCGCTGATGAGTCCGAGCAGGATTATGCGCGGCATGCGCCAGTCCAGATACATGCGCAGGGCACCGGCCAGAGTATCGGCTGCCGGCGCGGCCGGCGGCTGGTTCATCCGCTATCCCCACTCCCGGCAATCATGGTTCCCGAACCGCGGTCGGTAAGCAGATCAACCAGCAGCGAATGCCGCTCGCGGCCGTCGAGAATCCGGCACGAACCGAGTCGGCCGCCCTTCATCGCCGCCAGCGCCCACCTGACCTTGGGGATCATGCCGCCGGCGATGCTCTTGTCCTTGATCATCGCCGCCGCCTCCCGGGCATCGATTCTGGCCAGCACCCGGCCGCGCCGGTTCTTGATCCCTGGCTCGGAAGTGAGCAGCAGCAGCACCTCGGCACCGACGGCCGAAGCAACCGCCGCGGCCGCCTCGTCGGCGTTGACGTTTAGCGTCTCGCCGTTGTCAGCCAGAGCCAGTGGTGCGATCACCGGAATGAAATCGCTCCACAGCGCTTCGAGCACGGACGGATTCACCTTTCTGACCTCACCGACCAGGCCGTAGTCGGCACCGGCGACCTTGCGGCGCCGGGCTGACAGCAAGGCGCCATCCTTGCCGGAGACCCCCACCGCCGAACCGCCCGCCGCGGCAATCGCCGCGACGATGCCCTTGTTGATCTTGCCGCCGAGCACCATTTCGACCACCTCCATGGTTGCCTTGTCGGTAACCCGCAATCCGTCGATGATTTGCGCCGGCATCTTCAAGCGGCGCAGATGCCGCTCGATCTGCGGGCCGCCGCCATGGACGACGATCAGCCGCACCCCGATCATGTTGAGCAGCGTCAAGTCGGCAGCCAGTTGACCCAGCCGGGCGGAACTGTCGAGCACCGCACCGCCGAGCTTGACGACCATCGTCTTGCCGTGATAGCGGCGTATGTAGGGAAGCGCCTCGGCCAGAACCCGGGCCTTGGATTTTTCAGCCATAACCTCCAATGATAACCCACCGGCACTGAAAAATCGGCCGCAGCCGCGG
>JAPORI010000230.1 GCA_026710225.1 Betaproteobacteria bacterium | reverse complement strand
GCTTGACAAGTATAGCGGCTATCAGAACCGGGCCGCTTTGCATGTCCAGTTGGGAGATTACGATAGCGCCCTTGCTGACTTCCAGTTGGCCAGCAATATCAGCCCCGATGCAGCCTTGCCGTGGAAGAACATGGCCAGCCTGCATCTGCAGGGCGGCAGGTATCAGGATGCGACCGATGCCTATAATAAGGCGATCGATCTTGACCCTGACGATACCCGGCTCTATTATGCGTGGGCGCAGTCGCGCAGTTTCTATGTGGGTTCGGAGCAGAGTATTCTCGACTTCACCCGCGTTCTGGAAAAGGACCCACTCAACTCCAATGCTTATGTAAGCCGCGGCAAGTCATTTTTTGATGTTGAACAGTATGATCAGGCGATAAATGACTATACTCAGGCGCTGCAATATGATGCAGAGAATGTCTGCGCCTACGAGTTGCGCAGCAAGGTCTACACATTGATTGGCCAGATCGAGAAAGCCACCAACGACATAGACACCTTGACTGTGTTGCGTGGCGGCGATTTGCGGGTGCTGAGTCAGAGTTGCTAGCGGCCGGCCTGCTGATTGGCCGATAAAAAGCCGTAGTCCGTTTTTTGTTTGCGGTGATTGTTTTTCGGTTAGCGAGCGTTGGCCAGATGGGCAAATAGTGCCGCTGCCGGAGTCTTGTTGACTCGGGCTGCCAGGCCAAGCAGACGCGCCGCTGGCGAACTTGCGTTATTGGCGTTGGCGAAAAACTTGGTAATCTCTATTGTCGCTCGCGCCCTCAGGGAGCGACGGCGCCGGTAGTTCTGCAAGGCGGCTCCGGCACCGGGGTCGGACTCGCCGGCCAGGCAGTCAAGCAGTTCCTCGACATCCCCGAGCCCGACCGTCAGACCCTGGCCGGAGAGCGGGTAGACTGACTGGGCACAGTCACCGACCGGTGCCAGGCGCGGCCGGTGACCGCAAATTTGTCCCGGAGTTGCACAAAAGGTCCGTGGCTCATCGACCAGCCGACAGCGGCCAATCTCAGACTGGCATACTTCGGCGATGATTTTTTCGGCCGCGACCGGCTCTTGTTCTTCCTTGCCATTGTCGATTGGCCGGGAGAGGATGAAGTTGATGCGGCCGTCAGCCGCCGGCAGCAGGGCGAGAGTAGCGCGGGGTGTAAACCATTGCCAGGCGATGGCATCCGATGTGCCGCCGGTTGCCAGCCAGCCGGTCTCGATTTGCTGCGTTGCTCCTGCCGTCCTCCGGAGCAAGCCGGCCGCTTTGGCGGTCGGCGAGCTGGCGCCGTCGGCTGCAACCAGCAGCCGGGCGGCAATCGACTCACCGGCGCAGGTTACCTGCCAGCCTTCGGCAAGGAGTGTCGCTGCGGTTGGCTGGATGTCCAGTTCGGCGCTCAGCCCGGTCGCGCTTCGGGCAGCCGCCAAAGATGCGATAAGGTCGTCTTCGAGCACAGTTGCGGCCAGACAGGCGATGCCGGCGGCATCGGCATCGAACTTGAGCATTTGTCCGTCGGGTGCGAAGATGCGCATCTGTCGGATCGGCTGGGTCGGTGGCAGCGCTGGCAGGATGCGCGCCAGCATCCGCCGGGCCGGCCAGTTGAGGGTGAACAGCCGGCCAGAACCGCTCGGTTCGGCAGCGAGGCGCTCGATGAGCCGCACTTTCCGTCCCTGGCCGGCCAGTCCGAGCGCGGCCACCTGGCCGATGATGCCGGCGCCGGCGACAAGTGCTTCGGTCATGGATTGGGTCATTGTAGCGGCTTTTCGGATGCGGCTAGAATCACTGCCGGCCGGCTGCTTGGGGCGGCGGAGTAGCTCAGCTGGTTAGAGCAGCGGGATCATAATCCGCGTGTCGGGGGTTCGAGTCCCTCCTCCGCTACCATTCACACCGGGCGACACTGGTCCGCCGTCTATCGGTTAATCAGCAGTCTGGCGAGCACCTGTCCGAAGCCTGCATCCGGGCTGCATTGCTCTCCGCAGGCGGCGAGCAGATCGGGGCCATTGAGGTAGCGGCCGTCGCCGGATCCATGCACGGGAATGTTGTGCTCGTCGAGAAACTGCTGATAATCGAGCAGCAGCGACTTTTTTGCTGCGGTTGCGAATTGGGCATAGTCAATCACATAGGGAAGTTTCTTGAATTCGCGGTGCATCATCTGCTGGAAGGCCGATGTGGCTTGCAGGTCGGCCGCGCAGCCGACAATCAGGCTGGCAGGCAGCAGCAAGGCAAGGATGCGCATGATTGTGGCTTATTATATTGGGGGATGACCAACGGAGATTGGATTTAATGCAGCAGCGCTATTTCATCAGGACCTTCGGCTGTCAGATGAACGAATACGATTCGCAGCGGATGGCCGATGCATTGCGCGTCGGCTGCGGGATGGAAGCGGCCGGCGCACCCGAGGAGGCTGATGTGATCGTGCTCAACACCTGCTCGGTGCGGGCCAAGGCTGCCGAGAAGCTGTTCGACGAACTCGGCCGCTTGCGCAAGCACAAGCAGGCGCGGCCGGAGGTGCTCATCGGGGTGGCCGGCTGCGTCGCCAGTCAGGAGGGTGCGGCGATCATCGGGCGCGCTCCCTATGTCGACCTGGTTTTCGGGCCGCAGGCGCTGCACCGGGTCGGCACCCTGATTCGCCGCCGCCGGCAGACCGGAGTGCCGCAGATCGACTTGCAGTTTCCCGAGATCGAGAAGTTCGACTCGCTGCCGGCGGCAACCGCCGAAGGCCCGCGCGCTTTTGTTGCGGCGATGGAGGGCTGCTCCAAATACTGCTCCTTTTGCGTGGTGCCCTATACCCGGGGGCCGGAGTTTTCCCGGCCGCTAGCCGATGTGCTCGAAGAGGTCGCCGGCCTGGCCTTGCAGGGAGTGCGGGAGGTAACCCTGCTTGGTCAGAATGTCAATGCCTATGCCGGGGCCGAGCCCGGCGGCGGCATAGCCGATCTGGCCCGGCTGGCCGAATGCGTGGCCAATGTCGAGGGAATTGAGCGGATACGCTATACTACTTCCCATCCGGTGAACTTTACCCAACGGCTTATCGATGCGCACGCAGCCAATCCCCGGCTCATGCCGCAGGTGCACCTGCCGGTGCAGTCCGGCGACGATCGGATTCTGGCGCGCATGAAGCGCGGCTACACGGCTGTTGAATACAAGGCGATTGTCCGCCGGCTGCGCCGGGCGCAGCCGGGCATCTCGCTGACTTCCGATTTCATTGTCGGCTTTCCCGGCGAGAGCGAGCGGCAGTTTGCCAATACCTTGCGGCTGGTCGAGGAAGTCGGTTTTGACGGCGGCTTCTCCTTCATCTACTCGGCGCGGCCGGGCACTCCGGCGGCAGCCCTTGCCGACGATCTGAGCACCGGCGAGAAGAAGCAGCGCCTGCATCAGTTGCAAGAGTTGCTCGACAGTCAGTTTGCCGCCGGCAACCGCCGGCGGGTGGGCGAGAACTTGCCGGTGCTCGTCGAGGGTTCGGCCAAGAGCGGCGGGTTGCTTACCGGCCGTGCTCCGGACAATCGGGTGGTCAATTTTTCCGGCGCCGCCCGGATCGGTGAGATGGTGCAGGTTGCGATCGAGGCGGCCGGCCGCTTCAGCCTGCGCGGCGGGGTTGTTGCTTGAGCAGGACCACCTTGAACTTTTCGCTGGCGCCGGTTGACAATGACCGGCTCGCCCGGTTGTGCGGGACGCTTGATGGCAACCTCAAGAATCTCGGTGAGGCGCTGGCGGTCAAGATTCGCCGGCGCGGCGAGTGCTTCACGGTGATCGGCGAGGCACCGGCAGCCGCGCGAGCGCAAAGCGCCTTGCAGGATTCCTATGCCAGCGCAGTTGCCGCCGACGCGCCGGCCGCGATCTCCAAACCGGGGGAGGCGCCGCCGGCTGCCGCCGGCTTTGTTGCCGAGCAGGCCGCCGGTGTCGCGGCGCTGAGCGCCAATCAGGCCGAATTCCTGCGCAGCCTGCGCGAGGCGCCGGTCGTGTTCGGGGAGGGTCCCGCCGGCACCGGCAAGACCTTTCTGGCGGTTGCCGGCGCGGTCGAGGCCCTGCAGCAGATGGCGGTCGAGCGCATCGTGCTGGTGCGACCGGCGGTCGAGGCCGGCGAGAACCTCGGCTTTCTGCCCGGCGACATGAGTCGCAAGGTGCATCCTTACCTGATGCCGCTGATGGACGCGCTGCGGGACATCTGCGGTGCCGGGCGCGCCACCCGGCTGGTCGAGGCCGGCACCATCGAGTTGGCGCCGCTGGCCTACATGCGCGGCCGCACCCTCAAGAACAGCTTCGTGATCTTCGATGAGGCGCAGAATGCGACCGTCGGGCAGATGAAGATGCTGCTTACCCGCCTGGGCCGCAAGAGTCGCTGCGCGATCACCGGCGATTGCAGCCAGATCGATCTGCCGGCCGGCCAGCTTTCCGGCCTGACCGACATTCTCGGTCGGATCGAGCGCATTAGCGAGTGCAAGGTGGTGCGCTTTGCCCGCCAGGACGAGATTCGCCACCCGGTGGTCACCAGCATTCTGGCCGCTTATGAGAAATAGCGGCCGCGGCGCCACCTTGCGCCTGGAAGTGCAGTATTGCGAAGACGAGGGCGAGCCTCCATCGCCGCGCCTGGTGCGCCGGTTTCTCAAGGCGGCGCTGGCCAAGCCGGCCCGGCTCAATGTGCGCTTCGTTGGCCGGGCGGAAGCGCGCCGGCTCAACAGCCGCTTTCGCGGCCGGCGCTACATCCCGGATGTGCTGGCCTTTCCCGATCCGGATTGTCGTCCCGATGTGATCGCCGGCGACATCGCAGTCTGTCCGGCAGTTGTCGAGCGCGACGCGGCTGCCGACGGGGTGGGGCCGCGGGAGCGCTACGCGCATACGCTGGTGCACGCGGCCTTGCATCTGTCCGGACACAGTCACGAGCGCCGGGCAGCTCGCACGCAAATGCGTCGGTGCGAGAGCGCGGCGCTTGCGGCGCTGGGTCTGGGCGATCCGTGGCGGGGGCAAGCCGGATGAACGGGTTGCGCAAGCTGATTGACGAGTTGCTCGGCAATCAGATCACCACTCGTGCCGAACTGGTCGAGGCGCTCAACGACGCCGGCAGCGATGAGCTGATTTCCGGTGTCGAACTGGAGATGGTGCAGGGAGTGCTCAGGCTGTTCAAGCAGACGGTTGCCGATGTGCGCATTCCGGTCGGCAAGGTGGTGTGGATGCGGCTGGGCGATTCGGTGGCG
>JAPORI010000137.1 GCA_026710225.1 Betaproteobacteria bacterium | reverse complement strand
AAGCAGCTTTATACGCTCAATGTGCGGGCTGACGACTCGGCAACGCCGTTTATTCGTTCTGTGCGCTCGTCAGACCGGTCAATCGTGATCAGGGCGGTGGAGCCGCCGCCGCAAGGGATAGATGTTGAACATCCCGATCCGCTTCAATTGAGCGCCGTCAGCCAGACGGTGGTGATGTCGGTGAAGTTGACTGGTGCACCGGTCGGCAGTGGCAACGGCGACGGCACCGGCGGGGTGACGCTGGCCTTGACCAGTGCCGATACAAACGATGTCGTGATTGAGCCGGCGAACCTGATCTTCACCCGCAACAACTGGCAGACCGCGCAAAAGGCAACCGTCAAGCTGGCTGGCACTGCCATCGACACCAAGAGCGAGCGCAGCGTCAATGTCAATGTTGCGGTTGGCAATGCCGCCGGCACCGACAACTACGGCAGCGTGCCGGCGGTTGCGGTTGCGGTGGTGCTCGATCTGACCAACCGCGCGCCGGTGTTTCCCGAATTCGTCACCAGCAACTTCGACGAGGGCTTTTACCCGGCCGACCACTTGATTGGTTCTCCGATCGAAGCCACTGACGAAGACAATGATGGCAGTGATTTGCGCTATGAGCGGGTAGGTCCTTCCAGTTTGTTCGGGGTGACTAGCGCAGGCCAGATTAGTCTGTTGATGGATACCGACTTCGATTTCGAGACCAGACAGAGTTACCAAGTTACGGTGCGAGTGCATGACGGCGAGCCGGAGGCAATGCGCGGCCACGCGACGGTTGCGGTCAGGGTCGACCTTTTCGATGTAGATGAGCCGCCGGTATTTTCCGGTGATCAGCGCAAGCGGGTGGCGATCATCGGGATGGCGAGAAAGATGACGCTGGTTACCGCCACCGAGCTGGATGCCGGGGATGCACTGGCTTCCTATGCGATCGCCTCCAAGCCGAGCTGGATCACCCACGATTCGACTGACAGCTGGAAAATTGATTTGAATCCGCCCACCAGCGCCCGGGGACTGCACAAGTTGACCATCGTGGCCACCGATAACGGGTCAAACAGCGCCGAAAGGGTGCTGACGCTTGATGTGATCCCGGATTTGAGCATCAACAGCTGGAAACTGGAAGACGGCAGTGTGGCGTTTGACATAGCCAATGACAGTTGCGCTTCGTGGACGCGCTTTGGTGCACCGACAACCGGCTCCGGGCCTTTGGGCGGGGTGCTCAGGATAGGTGTCGGGGTAACCAGTTCAGGACTGGCTGCGGTCAACCCTCAAACTTGCGGCAGGACTGTTGACGGCGCCCCTTATGGCGGTGGTTCCGGTTCTTTCAACTTCAAGTTCGACAGTGCCAGGATGGTCTACGAAAGCAAGGCCGCTCTCGAATTGGGCACCCATGCTTATGTTTTCCATCAGGGTATTCAGGAAGCCGATCCGACCGGTGGAAGCAGTCATCCGATAATTGCCAGCAAGGAATATCAGGTCACCTATGAATTGGCCAATGCGACGGTTACCGTGGCCGAAACCGTCGGTGCGCTCGTGGCGGCCAACACCAAGATTGCTACCCTGACGCTGGACAACGCGGTTGCCGATGCCCAGTGGTCGATAGTCGGCACGCCGGCGGTAGCGGTTGGCCTGGCTGCGGTGTCCGGTTCCGAGACCACCGAAGGGGCGCTGTCGCTTACCGCTGCTGCTGCGATGGACTTCGAAGCCGGTGCCAATTTCCTTACCCTTACCGTTGAGGCGGCGACGCGAACCCCCGGAAGCGGGGCAACCGTCTTGTTGCGCCAGGCTCTGGTCGAATGGAAGATCGAGTTGGGCAATGTCGACGAGCAGCCGGCATTTGCCGCCGACACCTTCCCCGATCAGAAGGTGTTCGCAGATGCCGGCGGCAGTTTCACCTTCCATGCCGCCACCGATCCGGAAGGCGCGCAAGTCACTTACCGAGCGGTGCTCGATGCCGGCGACAATGCGCTGCCCGGTTGGATCACCTTTGACCGCGATCCGGCTTCCGATACCTTCAGGACCTTCACGGTTGCCGGCAGCCAATACAGAGGGATAACCGTGAGGATCAAGGTCATCGCAACCGACGGCACCACCACTGCCATATCGCAGAGTTTCCAGCTGGTGGTGGAGAGCGGCACCATAGATACCGATGAAGCCGGCAAGAGCGCCCTTACCGCGGACAGCAAGACCACCGTGATTTCGTTGCAGCTCGGGTTGCAGCCGGCGGCCAAGCCCGTCACCCTGACCATAATCAGCGCCAATCCCGATCATGTCGAGGTCGATCCGGCGACGATGGTGTTTAGCACCACCAACTGGGACGACTGGCAGGAGCTTACCCTTACCCTCACCGATGCCGGTGCCGCGTTTGAAGGTGAGCGGTCAGTGCGGATTACCGTTGCCGTGCACAACAAGCGCAACAGCGACAGCAGGTATCGCCGCGTTGCAAACAAGCGGCTGATGGTGACGCTGAATGTTCCCTATGCCGGCCTGGCTCTTTACACTGCAAATTGCGCTGGTTGCCACGGAGCCAACGGCAACACGAACCCTTCATACAACCTCAATCCGATTCCATCTTCCAGTGATATTTACAGCGGCGGACCGGACGCGGCAATCACCGTGTTGCTGTTGGGACGCAACGGCACCATGCCTTCATTCGCGACGCAGTCGAATGCAAATCTGGCCAGCATCTTGAACTATGTATACGGTGCCTGGAACAGCGGCCGCGGCGGCCCAGTTACCGAAGCAAAGGTCAAGCAGCAGCGCGATGACAATGCCTTTGTCGCCTCCTCACTGATCGCCAGTCTGGCCGAGGGCAGCAAGACCAGGGGCACCGCGATTGGCGATGTCAATCTGACTGCCAACAGAGTGGGCACACAGTTTACCGCAGCAGCGGTATTTAGCATCCAGCCCGGTGCCGACGCCGACGGCTTCGGGATAAAGGCTGGCACCGGTGAAATCACTCTTGCTGCCGACAAGGTATTCGACGCGGACGGCGCCGATCCCAAGACCAAGTTCACCCTCAACATCCGGGTCAGCGAGGCGAGCAAGGAAAGCGTTGATGGCAAGTTTGTGCTGTCGATAACTCCGGTTGACGAGCCGCCGGTGTTTGCATCAGAACTGGCCGATCGACGGCTGGTGACCAATCAGGAAAGAACTTTCACTGCCCCGGTTGCCGTCGATCCGGAAAGTCCCGATTCGACAGTAACTTACAGCGCCTCGCTGATCAATCCAAACCAGACACTGCCGCACGGCGGATTGAGTTTTAATGCCTCTTCCCGTCAGTTCACGGTTGCCGCCGGCGCCGCGTCGTCGGTGCTGACGGTCAGGCTGGTGGCCGCCGATACCAACAACAAGCAAAGTGTGCAGACTTTCGAACTCGAACTGTCCCAGGCCGGGATAGATATCGATCGGCCCGATCCGCTTGAATTGAGTCTGGAAAGCCAGCAGGTGGTGATGTCGGTGCAGTTGATCGGAGCACCCACCGGCGCCGGCAACGGCGGGGTTACCCTGGGACTGAGCACCAACAAGGCGGCCGACATTGCGATTGATCCGGCCAATCTGGCCTTCACCCGCAGCAACTGGCAGAGCGCGCAGACGGTAACCGTCAAGCTCAAGCCGGCGGCTCTCAACACCAGGGACGAGCGCAACTTCGAAGTCAGGATCGGGGTGTCTGATGCCGCTGGCACCGGCAACTACGCCAGCGGCGTGCCGACGGTCACCATTGCCGCGGCCATCGACCTGACCAACCGGGTGCCGGTGATTCCGGCGCTGTCAACCAGGCTGGCGGTTGCCGGCCAGGAAAACAAGCTGGTCTTGAAGGCAGCCACCGATCCGGAAGGCGATGCAATCACCTACGCGCTCACCAACCAGCCGGACTGGATTACCGGCGTCGAGGCCGGCACCAATATCACCCTTACCACCGCGACGAGCATTGCCAGGGGCACTTACATGGTAACGGTTGCCGCAACCGACTCCGAAGGCGGCACCGCCAATCGGGAGTTCAGGCTGCTGGTAGTTGAAGATTACGGTTTGCTCGACTGGAATACTAGCAGACACGATATTTCATTTACCTTCAATGCTGACATTTGCAGTGCGGTTAGAACATTGGGGGAAGTTATTGATTTTCGTATTGAGGATGCTTCTTCAAATCGCAGTATAGGAACACAATTCAATGCCAGTCAATGCGCGCGGCGCACCAGGGGAACAGAGACCGTCAACATATATGGATTCCGCGGCACAGGATTTGAATACGATCTGAATGGAAGGCGGCTGGGCGCTTTGATTACCACCCCGCCGAATTCGTTTGATTACGAGATCAAGGTGCATAGTGATTACAATACGGAATTGGGTCAAGATCAGGTCTTTGTCGATAAAACCTATCAGCTGGACTACAATGTCAGGCGTATCAGCGGGTCCATTGCCGAGGGAGTGCACGCGGCCAACACCGCGCTGCTTACCATTACCCTGGCCTCTGCGGTAAGCAATCCGGTCTGGACGGTTGCTGAATCCAGCGGCAGGGCGGTGGCGGTAACGCCGGTTCCCGGCAAGGAAACCACCGAAGCGGTGGTGGCGTTGAGCGCCGTCCAGACGGTCACCTATAATCCCCAAGCATTGCGCAATGAATTTGCCCGGCGGCTGTTTATCCTTACCCGGCAAACCGACCGCACTGCGATCAGCCAGAAGGCAGTCGAGGCCCGGCTGGATATCAGAGTGCGCGATGTCGGCGACTTCCAGGTCGATACCACCAATGCACCGGCTTTGGCCAGCGATGGCACGGTTGCGGTGTTTTCCTTCACCGGCACCGGTTGCAGCGCCACCGCCACCTATGAGCTGGATATTCCCGGCTCCGGCATGGCCAAGCAGACCGGCCAGTATTGCAAGAGCGCGGCAACCGATCTTTCAACCGATCTGCCCGATGGGCTGGCCTTTTCTGCTGCTGCCGATAGCTCGCTTTCCCTGCGCATCACCTTGTCCGAGTTTTCCGGGCTGGCCGGCAAGCGGATTACGGTGCGCATCCACAACATCCACAGCGGCTCGCGCACCGGCGGCTCCGCCGATGCGGTGCTGGTGCCGTCGGTGTATGTCGTCTACCGCGACGAGAATGTGGGCAAGGCTACCGCCGGCAACGCTGCCAACACTGGCATCATCACCCTGTCGGCAACCGGCGGCGCATCGCCTCGCTATATG
>JAPORI010000224.1 GCA_026710225.1 Betaproteobacteria bacterium | reverse complement strand
GCACACATTCCCCGTAATTACCTGCCGAAGCCCACATCCCGGAAATCCTGTCATTGAGTGGCCTTAGGTATAGGCGCATGTTGAGGTCAAATTCGATCAGCTGCCGCATGTCCTGAATCGGGGCAATACCTATGTTCAGTTTCCTGCGCAGGGCGGCAGCATCGTTTTGCGCGGCGGTGATTGCGGCCGGGCGGCCGCGCCGCTCGATCGGCACTTGGTTGATCGGGCATTTCCTGCCAGTTGCAATGCCGAGAATGTCTTCCATTTTCAGTTCGGCCTCAACCAGTCTGGTAAGCAGGGCGGATGCCTGATCTTGCTGCTTTTTCGGACAGGCATAGTGCCGGCGAAACTGCACAGACAACTGAACCTGGCGGGCATCTCTATCGAGCAGCCAGTTGACCGAGGTGCTGTAAAGATAGGCCAGCTGCTGCAATTCGTCGGGCTTGACTGCGCGCTTGCCTTGCTCAATGGCGACCAGCGTGGTCCTGGTCATGCCGGCTGCCTGGGCAGCCAGCTGCTGGGTCAGTCCTTCGCCAACCCGCTTGTGCTTGAGTCGGGCGGCCAGTTCAGTAGGGCCGATGTTGTATTGCTGCCTGGGCATGATGTCAAATTATAGCATATTTTTTGGAAAAATGTCAAATTTGCGGCGGTGGCGGCTCGAAAAAACTCATCCGGTCACACTGGTGGTGGCGGCATACTCATCCAGCCAGCAAAAGGTGTTGAGCAGTTTCAGTTGCTCGGCGCTGGTGCAGGATGCAGCCAGCAGTTTTGGGCTGAACACCACCACCGCCAGACACTGTGCCCTGGAAACCGCGACATTGAGGCGCTGCCGATCGAGCAGGAACTTCAAGCCGCGGGGAGCATCCTCGGCGCTTGACGAGGTCATCGAGATGATCACGATCGGCGCCTCCTGGCCCTGAAACTTGTCGATGGTGCCCACCCGGGCGGTGTCAGGCAGCAGCGAAGCAAGATGGTTGGTCTGGATGTTGTAGGGGCTGATGATCAGGATGTCTTCCCCGCTAATCGGCCTTGCTGATTTGTCGGCTCCGATCAGCTGCTGGCCGATCAGCCCCTGGTAGCACTTTTCGATCATTTGCGCTTCGGCATCGCTTTTCTGGGCGCAGCCGGCATGATCGACATGGATGGTGGCGATCCCGGATGCGGGCAGGTCGATGCCGGATAGTTGCAGGGTGCGGGAAGCCGCCACCGGATGCGACTTGAGTTGGCCGGCGTAGAAGGCTTGCGACACGAACTGGCAGATGCCCGGGTGCAGCCGGCGGGTCTGGGGCAAAAAGATGCCCCGATCTGCTTCGATCACCGCCCGCTCGCCGAGCAGGAAGTCGAGCACCGACAGGCCCGCCTCGCCCGGGTGCAGCCCCTGCAACGGCTGGCCGAGCTGCATCTGATCGCCGATCAAAACCACATTGGTCGCGGCATTGGCCATCGCCACCACATTGGCGGTTGCGACCTGGCCGGCTTCGTCAATGAACAGGTAGTCAAGGCTGTCATCCAGAAACGGATGGGCAAATGCCCAGGCGGTGCCGGCAATCAGATCGCAGCGGGTATTGATATCCTCGATCCTGGTGCAGTTGGTAATCGAGTCGGTAGCGCTGTGATAAAAGCTCTCCGCAAAGTCGCTGCTGGCCTTTTTAAAGCCGTGCAGGCTGACGCCCTTGTCCTGGGCGGTTTGTTCAACCCGAGCCAGCAGGTTGTGGATGGCATGATGCGAATTGGCGGCGATGCCAACCTTTTTTCCCCTGCCAATCAAATCGACTATCAGCCGGGAACCGTAATGGGTCTTGCCCGCACCCGGCGGTCCCTGGATAAACAGGCAGCTGTGATCGAGGGCTGCCACCGCCTCTAACATCTGGTCTTCGCTGCCGCTTTTGCCAACCAGCGGCTGTCCGGCAACCCGGTTGGGGCCGCGCGGCCGGGTGCGGGCGAGCAGATCGGTGGCTGCACATTTGCGCTCAGGATCATCGAGCAGCCGGTCGGCATAGCGGTAGATCGCCTCTCTGATCATCTTGGCATCCACCGGCCCGGTTGGCCCGATCGCCATCGCTGAGGGCATTTCCCGGTTCGCGGCGCGCTTGATGCCCAGCTGGCAGCGTTGCCAGTCCAGCTCGACGATCCGGCCCATGTTTTCCAGGGTTGCCGTATCGACAACCTGGGAATTCTTGCCCAGCTTGCTTTCCTGGTGCGGAAAGCTGAACAAGTGAATTATCGATCTTTTTTCCTCCCGGGAACCGATCTTCTGCAAGCCGGCGATGCACTCGGCATCATCGAGCAACTCCTCGCGGCTGCGATAAGCGCGCTCGAAGAATGCCCACCATTGTGGTCTGTCTTCCCGCCGGTGGAATTCAAGCAGATCGGCCAACTGACGGCCAACCGCCGCCGCCGGCCCGGTGAGAGTAGCCAGCCGGGCCAGATAGCACTCGTGCTCGATTTCATGATCCTTGCGCTGCGCTTCAAGGGGGTTGTGCTTGGGCAACTGCCGCCAGGGCAGTTGCCCGGGTCTGAGCGTCACCAGCCAGTCGCGCAGCTGCCAGGTTGATTCGCAATCGTCGCGGTTGTAATCAACGATTTCCTGCAAGATGGCATCATCGCCGGTTTCCTGCCAGCGGTTGTAGGCGACCAGGCTGTCGGTGGCGGCGGTTACCTCGCCTTGCCGTTTTTCCCGGTAGAAGGTTTCCATGTTCTTTAGCGAATAGCCCGGTTCGGAAGTGCGGATGCTGGCGGTTGTGATGTAATACAAATCGACGAACCTTTCGGCGCGCAGCAGGTTGTCGAGTTGCTCCTCGCAGGTTGCGTAGCGACCGGCCAGCCGCTTTAGGGCGCTGGTTTCGTAGTGATTGTAGTGATAGATGTGCGCCCCCGGATGCCGGCCAAGATGCTCGGCGAGAAAAGCCATCAATTCCTTGAATCGGGCGCATTCTTGCTCGTGATCGTGCGCCAGCCAGTGGCGGAATTTAGGCTGGCCGTCTTCAATCGAGAAGACGCCAAACAGGTATTCGAGGCCCTGCCGATAAAGCGGATCGCCCTCGATGTCAAAGAACAGATCGCCGCCATCCGGGCGCGGCAGTCTGCGCAAGCCCCGCTGTGAATCAGTATCGATTGGCTCGAAGTGGTTGCCGTCGCCGGATCGCTGCCGCTGTTGCAAGCGCGCCTGACTGATCAGTTTCCGGCAAGTGTTGTGGTCAAGATCGTCAATCGGGCGGTCATCCGGCAGGGCGGCCAGCTGGGCAATTGAATTGATGCCGGCGGCGCGCAGCTTGGTAATCTGGCTGCGGCGGATGTTGGCGACCAGACTCAGGTGGCCTTGCTCCTGCCAGTGCTGCTGGCACACCGGCTGCCAACTACAATGCGCGCAGTGATTGCACGGCTCCGGCTCCGAATGCTGCGGCGGATCGGCGACGAACTCCTCGAACAGCTGGCGGGTGCGGTCGTGGTAGTGGCTGCTGTCGTGCACCGGGAAAGAGTGCTGGGTGCCGTCGCCGGTTACCAGATGCATTTGTGCCGGCATCAGCCCCTGAATGCTGGCCAGCATCTGCGAATATGCACTCAGTTGCAGCAGATAATCCGGCTTGACCTTGCGGGCCAGCTTGGTATCGAGCACCTCGTAGCTGAACTGACCCAGCTTTGAAGCGGCCGGCACCCTGATCAGGAAATCGGCATAGCCCGCCCAGTCGCCGCCAGCCAGCCGCGCCTGATAGATGACATCGGCACCGCTGTGCAGCGCCTGGACGGTTAGTTCGGTTTGCTCGGCGCGGTTTTTCTGGTTCGGGATTGCAACCACTTGCAGGCCCTGATCCCGCAATCGGGCCAGATGGGCGCGTTCATGCTCGATGCCCTTTTGGGCAAGCAGCTTGGCGTGATCTTCGGATTCCGGTCGCTTTATCTTGCCGGCCAGCCGCTGCATGTCCAGAAAGGTTGCATGGCGGCAGCCGAGAAAGGTGATCAGGTCCGATGGTGAATACAGGTGCTGGCCGTTGGGGGTCTTTTGCATTACAGGGGGAGCGGCACATAAAGGGCGGCGAGCGTTCTTGCCTCCCGCAGTTGCGGCAACAAAAACTTGCCCCGGCCAATCGGGCCGATCTTGTCAGCCGGGTCGCCGGAGGGGAAGATCATGCGCAGCGTGAATGGTTGGGGGGCATTGGCGGGTTGGTCGGTTGGGGTGGGGAAAGGATAGTATAGCATGGACCCGGGTGGCTGGATGTGCTGATTTTGGGGTTGGAGGCACTTGCGTCCGCAAGTTCAATGCCGGCCAATCTTCCATGGTGTATCGCCAATGTTTCCCTGCCGGTCAAAAGACATGTTGCGAGCCTTGACTATGCCTCTCGTCGAATTGAGGTATATCAGCGAAACATGGTCGGCATTTATGTTGTCTTTCCGTATTTCACTTTGTATCCGGTTGATTAAGTGGCTGCTGCCAGTCTCGACAATGAAGCAGGGATGCTTGTTTATGGTCGAATGCATCTGCACCAGCACCGAGGCAATTTCGGCCTGGGCATCGGGTGATAGATGCATCTCTGGCTGTTGCAGCAGGAAATGGCCGCCGGCGCGTGCAGCAAGGATGGCACTCAGCAGGGGAACAATCTGACCGGGGCCATATCCGGCATACAGCGTCGATGCGGTTGAACTGCCAATCGGGTTTGCTTGATTACCCAGCCGGTGAACATGTATTTCCTCAAACAATCTCGCCGGTTTTTCCAATTCGGCCAGCTTGCCGGCCAGGTCGGCAAGATTGTCGGCTGGGTGCATTGGGTGGGTGGAGCGCTCGGGGATCGTCCGCAAGCGGACAAAATTTTCCGTGTTGTAGCGACTCCAGTGCGAGCAAACAAAGCTTGTATAACTGTATCGGTAATTGCGATTCTGGACGAACTTAGCAAAATCGCTGCGATCTGTGGTATTCTTTGCCAGCCGGGAATTGCTTTTTTTGCAGTCGCGCAAGACAGTGGCGGCATCCAGACCGCAGACGAGAATGTCAACCAGAAAGGAATTGGCGGCCTTTCTGGTTATCTTGTAGCAATCTCCGGCAGTGTCCTGTCTTTGCTGTGCTGCTTGGCTGTGGGAAAAATGAATTTCACCGCCATCGGAAAACAGGTCCTGCCATCTGGTAATAACCGGCTGGCCCTGGTTTTTTCCCTCAGTCAGGCAGAAGATGCGATCAAAACAGGCCTTTGCCGAGCGCCGGTGGCG
>JAPORI010000097.1 GCA_026710225.1 Betaproteobacteria bacterium | reverse complement strand
CAGGAAATCGACCCTGTACCGATAGACCTGGGCTTCATGAACGATGCCCTGGTTCAAGAGCGATTTCAGAACCGACAACAAGTGAACCGCTCAGCAGCTGATCTGCTACCTTGACCAAACAACCAGCCGCAAACCCAGCCGCAGCAGACTCGGCAACCAGCGGCGCTAGCCAGCCGCTGCTGCGGCTGGCAACCCATCTGTGGCCGCGCACCAGCACCGGGCAGCGGGCGCGCATGATCGGCGCGGCGGTTTTCATGCTCGCCTCCAAGGGCGCGGCACTGACGGTGCCATGGCTGCTTGGCCAAGCGGTGGATAAAGCCGCCATCGGCACCGTCTTTGCGGTGCTGGCCGGAGTACTGATCGCCTGATGCGGCTGCTGCAAACGCTGTGCAGTGAAATCCAGTCGCTGCTGTTTTCGGAAGTGGCCAACCGGCAGATTCGCAACCTGGCCCTGGACATCTTCCGCCACCTGCACCAATTGCCGCTGTCCTTTCACTTGGAGCGCCAGACCGGCGGCCTGGCTCAGGCAATCGATCGGGGCGCCAAAAGCGTCGAGTTCATGCTCTCGGCGGTGCTCTACAACCTTGTGCCGACGATCATCGAGCTGATCGGAGTATGCGTGATCTTCTGGCTGCTGTTTGGACATTCCTATGCCCTGATCGCCCTGGTTACGATCATCTTCTATGCAGTGCTTACCGCCCGCATCACCAGCTGGCGGATTGCATTCCGCCGCCGCATGAACGCCGCCGACGAAGCGACCAGCACCCGGGCGGTTGACTCACTAATCAATCACGAAACAGTCAAGTATTTCAACGCCGAAGACCGGGAAGCGGCCAGCTACGACCAAGCGCTGGCCGACTACGAGCACAGCGCGGTGGTAAATCAGCGCACCCTGTCGGCGCTCAATCTGGCTCAGGCAGTGCTGATCGCCGGTGGCCTGGCCGCAGTACTGGTGCTGGCCGCAGCCGACACCAGCGCCGGTGCGATGACCCCCGGCGAGTTGACCATGCTCAACGCCTACCTGCTGCAAATATTCCTGCCGCTGAACTTTCTGGGTACCGTCTACCGGATGATGAGTCAGGCGACCATCGACATGGAGCGGCTGTTTGGCCTGCTTGATCAGAAATCGGACTTGATCGATCCACCCGGTGCCGGAGCACTGCCCGCCGGACCTGGCGCGGTTGAATTTGACCGGGTGCAGCTGGAACTGGGCGGACGACAAGTGCTGAGCGAGGTTTCGTTCTCGATCCCGGCCGGCGGCCGCTTTGCCCTGGTCGGGGAAACCGGCGCCGGCAAGAGCACCATCGTCCGGCTGGTTGCCCGGATCATCGACCCGGATGCCGGTGCGGTTGCAATTGACGGCACCGATGTGCGCAGCGTCTTGCAGCAAAGCGTCCGGGCGCAGATCGCGGTGGTGCCGCAGGATACGGTGATGTTCAACGCCAGCCTCGAATACAACCTGCGCTACGGATGCCCGGACGCCACCGCCGGACAACTTGACGCGGCGGTAGCCGCAGCCGGGCTCGATGAATTCGTCGGCAAACTGCCGCAAGGACTCGATACTCTGGTCGGTGAGCGCGGCCTGAAACTTTCCGGCGGTGAGCGGCAGCGGCTGGCAATCGCCCGCGCCGCGCTCAAGCAGCCGCGCATCTATGTACTTGACGAAGCGACCAGCGCTCTGGATGTGCCCACCGAAAAGCGCATCAAGCAGGCCCTGGCACGGGTGACCGCCGGCTGCACCACCTTGGTGATCGCCCACCGGCTGGCAACGGTTGCCGACTGCGACTGCATCATGTTTCTGGCCGACGGCCGGATTGTCGAGCGCGGCACCCACGCCGAGTTGCTCGCCGCCGACGGCAACTATGCAGCCGCCTGGCAGATGCAGGTGCGCGCCGGGCGCGAACCGGCCAACTAGGATGGCGGCTACGATGCAAAACAACTTGCTGATTGCCAAAAGGATCGCCCCGGAAACTTGACTGCACCGCACCAGTGCAACGAGACAGAAACGGGCAATTAGCTAGTTGCCAATTGCCCCTGCGGTTTATAATTGCAATTGTCAGGCTGAAAAAGTCGGCATGACCCAAGCTAGACACCCTTTTCGGCTTCATGGTTAACTACGATCATCTGCACAAATCGCTGCTGCATCTAGCCCGGCAACAGGAGAATCTGGTTGATACAGCCACAGACCGTTCCCAATTGGATCAGGAAGCGGTAGCCGAATCGGTGATCCACATATTCGAAACCTGCTACGATTGTCTTTGGAAAGCACTGAGAAGACACTTGGTCAAGGAACTCGGCCAAGCCGGTGCTCCGGCCAGCCCCAAGCCTCTTTTCCGGCTGACCAACGAGAACGGGATGCTCCCCTCGCCAATTGAAAAGTGGCTGGCCTATGCCGACGCTCGCATCAACACTGCGCATGACTATAACGAAGACAAGGCGCGTTCGTGCCTGGCATTGATCGAGGACTTTATCATCGATGCAGCGGCCCTGTACGAAAAGATGAGTGGACAAAAATGGCAGTAGGCAACAATCTAGCCATCAATGAAAAGCAGCGCGTCGAGCTTGTTGACCTGTTGCAGCGTTACCTGCCGGAGACTAGGGTGTGGGCCTACGGCTCATGCGCCCGGCTGCATTCGGACCTTGATTTGGTTGTCTTCGCACTTCCCCAGCAATCGATCAGTGTTGGCGAGTTGCGCGCGGCTCTTGATGAGAGCGACTTGCCGTTCAGGGTGGACTTGCATGTCTGGGATGAGTTGCCGGAGCGCTTCAAGACGCAGATCGAGGCCGAATACGTCTGTCTGGCGTGAGGAGGCTTTTTTCGGCAAGCATTAGCCGGTTGCAACGGTTGCTGATGTTGTCGACAAGCCTGCAAAGACGCATCTATCGAGTGCCTAAATGAGCCAGCGCATTTTTCTTAGGGTTGCCCAGAGCTTGCCGTTGCATCAAACTTGCCGATAATCTGCCGGCTCCAATCTCCGGTCGATTACCTGACATCCAAAAGAGTAACCGGCACTGATTTTCACCGCCGGCGCTAAAGCGCGGCCTTGCAGTCGTTTCCCGGCCAGTTATCCAGCGCCACCAACCGGCTCCAGTCGGCAAGCGAACCACCACCGGCGCCGCCAGCCAGCAGTTCACCCATGCGCTTGCCAGCCATCTTCCCTAACAAGTGAAGGGGAAAAGGCTTGTCACCGCCGATGCACTCGGCAAGATTTTGCTGCCCTTCTCTGGTCGGCAGGTGCAGGAACAATTCCAGCGGCTGCAACCGTTCTGCCGGAACGCACTCCATTATCCGCGGCAAAATAGTAGTGCCTTCGGATTGCTGATTGCCGTTGGCATTAATCAAAGCATCAATGCCAAACAGGAAAACGATTTGCTCGGCGGCCAGCAACCATTCCAGGTTAACCTTGCTAGCCGATACCAACTGCCACAGTTCGTCAGCGGCTTCATCGGCCGGCAGTCTTTGAGCCGGAGAAACCGAACACATCATCCCGCTGGGCGGCTGCTGGTAATAAAACCGCCGGTAATCGTGCAAAGCGCCAGCAACAACATAGCCTTGGGTCAGCAGGCTGTTGACGCTGGCAAACTTGCCACTTTCTAGCAGTAGCGCAACGATATGGGCAAAAAGATCGCATACGGCCAGATCGGTAAAGGTCAAGCCGGATCCGGAAATGGATCGGGTCAGCTTGTATTCAAGCACCCTAGCCAGCAGTTTGTGCAAGGTTCGTGCTGTCGGCGGACTGCATCTGGCCGGATTGGCCTCGTCAAGTTGGCAGGCAAGTTGCAGCCAGCCAACCACCTCGTTGCGCACCTGCATGTAATCGCGCCGGGCTGCCGCGTCATCGGCGCCGCGGCTGGTTTGGAAAATCGGGCGCAGACTTTTCGTGCACCCATCAATGAACTCGTTGCGCAGCAGCGCAACATTTGGCTGCGCCGTTTTCATTGCCGCCACCAGTGCCGCCAGCAAACTGCTGCTGCCAGAATCGATGCGGGAAGGACCGCGGGTGGCAGTCGAATATTGCTGGGCCTGTATTTCGTTCATCATTGCCGCCAGCGACACAACCTCAATATTGCCAGGCAGCAGATCGCAGCCGCCGCCACCATAAACCACAAAACTGCGCTGCGGCTGCAAACGATCCAGCGCCTTGCGATTGCCGGCACTCAGGGCGATGTTGCCGGCATTTTCACCCGATCTGATCTCGATCGCCCAGATTTGATCGCCGGGCAGTTGCAAGACAAGATCGATTTCGGCCTGACCTTTCCGGCTGCGATAGAAACTTGCCTGCCACGAAGACGGCATCACCGCAATCAGATTCTCGATCACAAATCCCTCCCAACTGGCGCCGCGGCTACCCGCAGCAAGTCTTGTGCCGTCATTTGGCGACACTCCCCACAAGGCGTGCAGCAGGCCGCTGTCGCGAATGTAGTATTTGGGCCTCTTGACCAGAGAAGAGCCAGCAGCTCGGGCAAAAGCCGGCAGTCTCCTTATGATCATCATTTCTTCGAGCATGCGCAAATGACGCACCACACTCATCGGGCTGGTGCCGATCTGGTCGGCCAGATTACTGCCGCCAGCCGGGCTGCCATGACTACGGGCCAGGGCATAAAACAGGTTTTTCAGGCTGATCGGATCAACCCCGGAATCGATCGAGGCGAGGTTGTCGCGCAGCAAAGACTTGAGCATCTGGTCGCGCTCGCGCCGGCTTTGCGCATCGGACGCAGCCAGATAACTGAGCGGATAGCCGCCTCGGTCCCACAATCGGGCGATGCTGGCCGCGTCGGCACCGACTTCCAGGCAGTTGAGACCGGACAGTTCAAATTCGGCCTTGCGCCCGAACAGGTTTTCGCCCGACTGGCGCAGCAATTGACCGCAAGTCGAACCCAGCAACAGGAAGCGGCCAGGCACATTTTGCTCCATCCGGTCGATGGCCGCCCTGATCGCCCGGAAAATATCCGGCACCTTCTGCACTTCGTCGATGACAATCAACTTGCCGTCATGCTGACACAACTGCCTTACCGTATTGACCTGCAAGGCGGAGCGGGCTTCGTCGTCATCCAGGTCAAAGCACACGCTTGGGCGCAGCGCGGCTATCTTTCGAGCCAAAGTTGTCTTGCCCATCTGGCGGGCTCCGGTAAGCACCACCGCCCGGAACTGGCCGAGCAGGCTTTCTATTTCACGGCTGGCATGACGCTCGATCATTGGGGCAAATTATAACACTTGCTGTTATAATTTATACCACTTGCTGTTATATTTAGGC
>JAPORI010000255.1:1772-5260 GCA_026710225.1 Betaproteobacteria bacterium | reverse complement strand
ACTTTCACTGTGGTGGCAGGCTTTGGATAACCGGCAAGGCATCGTCCTGTCGTTCCGGGACCTGGACTATCATCTGGTTGCCGACTGGCTTGATGCGATCCTGAATCTCGATCCCAGAGCCGAATACCCGCTGTTCAACGCTGCCCGCATCTATGCTGCAATCCGCAAGGATCCGGAAAGACAACGAGTCATGGTTGAATTCATTCGCACCAAGTTTCAGGAGGATCCGGCCGGCCGCTGGCGCTGGATGGCTTCGGCGGCCACCCTGGCCAAGCATTACGTCAAGGATTTGGATCTTGCCATTGCCATTGCCCGTGAACTGCACGATCTGACCAAAGACAACGAGCAGGTTCCCAAGTGGGCGAGCAACATGCGCTTTGGCATCGCCGACGAAGCCGAAGAGCACGAGGACATGGCCCGGCTGCTAATCGATCTGGTTGAAAGCGACCAGATAACCGACCCCCATGAATTCATCCTGCTGTTTGAGCGGCTGGAAAAGACCTACACCGACCTGATTGCCGCCGGCAAGGTAACCAGCCAGGCCGAACTCAACCGTATGGAAGCGACTCTGGAGCGGCTGCGCATCGGTTATCTGGAAGCCATCGAACGCAAGGACCGCAACTGATCTTCTAGACCAGCAGCAGGGTAGCCATCCCCAGAAAGATCAGAAACGCCAGACAGTCGGTGACAACCGTCACCAGCACTGCCGCACCCAGGGCCGGATCGCCGCGCATCGCCCCAACCAGCAACGGTACGCAAAAGCCGATCCCGGCTGCAAACACGAACACCGCCAGTTGCGATACGGTCAGCACCGCGGCCAGGGCAAGATCGGCGTAGACCAGATAGCCGAACAATCCGACCAGCCCCCCCCAGACCAGACCGTTGGCCAGCCCGAGCATCAACTCCCGCCCCAGCAGCAGCGGCGCATTGGACAACTTGATCTGATCCAGGGCCAGGGCGCGGATGATCACCGATGCAGTCTGCATCGAGGCGCTGCCGGCGACGCTGGACACTATCGGCATCAAGGCGGCCAGAGTCACTATCTGGGCAATGGTGTCTTCAAACGATCCGACCACTGCCGAGACTAAAAACGCGGCCAGCAGATTGAGCAGCATCCAGCCGCCGCGATGCATCAGCCGGCGTGGCAGCGGCGCATACAAATCGTATTCCTCGGCAACCCCGGCGACATTGAGCATGCCGGCGTGCTTGTCTTCGCTCAGATGGGCAACTATCTCGTCTATGGTCAGGCGGCCACACACCTTGCCGGCTGCATCGAGCACCGGCGCCGAAACCAGATCGTAGCGCTCGAACATGCCGGCCGCATCGGAAATATCGGTCTCCGGCTGCAGGGTATGCAGGCTCTCGGCCACCATCCGATCGCCAATCTTTTCATGGGCACGGGCAATCAGCAGGCGCTTGAGCGGCAGAATTCCGCACAGCCGGCCGTCGGCATCGGTAACGAACAACTTGTCGGCGTGTTTGGGCAAATCACCCATTTCCTCAAGCCGGCTGCGCATCGCGCCGACTGTCTCGTCAGCTGCAACCACCACCTGCTCGAAGTCCATCAGGCTGCCGACCGCATCATAGGAGTAGGAAAGGCTGTCTTGCAGTTGCCGGTCCTCGACCAGATCCGCCTTGCGGATCAGCAGCAACTGGCGCTGCGCCGACGCACAGCGCAGCAGCGCCGCCTTCTCGTCAATGCTCACCGGCGCGGCCAGCGCCTGCACCAGCAAATCGTCAGGCGAGGCGGCGATGACGTCGGCCAGCACCACTTCCGGCAGGTCGGATGCCACTTCGGCAAGCAGCTGCGGATCGGTGCGCAGCCAGACCTCCTGCCGCTGCCCAGCCGGCAGGCTGCCGATCAGATCGGCGATTTCCGAACGGTGCAAGGTTGCAATCAACTCGGCCAGATTGCCCGCCTCGCCGCTATCGCGCAGCCTTGCCAGGCCTGCCTCGATGAGCAGGATCCGCTGCTTCAATGAGTAGTCGCTCAGCTCCATTGCGGCTCCGGGAATGGTCAGGATTCGGAAAACGATCCGAAAATAAGGTAGAATCGGCGATTCAGTGCTGAATTTGCGAGCATCATTTTATCTGGGCCGGCGACCGGGTGCGCCGGCGTGCGCCTGATTGATGGGCCAGCCTGCGCCGACGGCATCAGTTGGGGCTGACGCGCTCCACTATGAGTATGTGATGATCGTCCGCCCGGAGAGCAATAACGAACAAGCCGAGGACATCGCCAACGCCTACGCCAAGGCGATCACCGGCACCGGCGGCAGCGTCACCCGCCGGGAAAACTGGGGCCGGCGGCCGCTCGCCTACCCGATCAACCGCTCCTCGCACGGCACCTACTTTCTTTTCAATTTCAGTTGCCCGCAAGCCGCCAGCCGCGATCTGCTGGCCAAGATTTCAGCGCAGGAGGAGTATGACGAGAATGTCATCCGCACCCTGCTGCTGCGCACCAAGCGCCCGCCGCAAGGCCCCAGCCCGATAATGGAGAGCGCCTCTGACGACAAGAGCGAAGACGGCGCTGCAGATAATCAATGAGAAAAGGTCCCGGCAACAAGAGCAACCGACGGCGGGTTTCGCCGACGCGGGCGATCCTGATGAAGAAGAAAAAGGCCTGCCCGCTGCAGGCGCAGGGCCGCAGGGAGGTCAGTTATCTTGACATCGACCTGATTTCCTCCTATATAGGTGAGGACTGCCGGATAATCCCGTCGCGCATCAGCGGCGTCTCGGCACGGATGCAGCGCCGGCTGACCGTGGCGATCAAGCACGCCCGCCATCTGGCGCTGCTGCCCTATACCGACCAGCACGCATTAGTCGAAAAGCAGCAATGAGCCAGGCCAAGATAATCCTGCTTGCCGACATCCCTTCTCTGGGCAAGCTCGGCGACATCGTTTCGGTCAAGGCCGGCTTTGCCCGCAACTGGCTTTTGCCGCGTCAGCTGGCGATCCGCCACAGCAAGCAGGCCTATGCCGGCTTCGCCGAGCGCAAGGCCGAGATTCTCAAGCGCCAGGCCGAAGAGCGCGACCGAATGCAAAAGTTGCGCGACCGGCTTGACGGCTACATCCTGCAAGTTACTGTCGCCTCCGGAGCAGAAGGACAGTTGTACGGATCGCTCAACCAGGCCCGGATAGCCGAACAGTTGCGCCTGCAGGGCTATGAGGTTGTTGCCGAGCAGGTGCGCCTGCCGGAGGACGCAACCCCGGTAAGGCAAATCGGCGAATACGACTTGACCGTGGCGATCGCCTCCGGCCTGAGCGCAGCAGTGAAGTTGTCGGTGCTTTCCGAAAGCGTATCCGGCAAGGAGCGCAAGTGAGTTCGGTAAACCTGCCCTCGGTAACGATCCGCTCGCTGATCGAGGCGGGAGCGCACTACGGGCACCGCAAGCGATTCTGGCACCCGGCTATGAGCGAATACCTGTACGGGATTCACAACGGCCTGCACATATTCAATCTGGAACAGACCCTGCTTGGTCTGTTCCAGAT
>JAPORI010000255.1:0-1762 GCA_026710225.1 Betaproteobacteria bacterium | reverse complement strand
CAGGCTGCGATCTTCTGCATGACAGTAGCCCGCAACAACGGTACCGTGATGTTCGTGTGCACCAAGCGCTCCGGTGCCGAACTGACCACCAAGTACGCCGAGAAGTGCAATATGCCCTATGTCAACCACCGTTGGCTGGGTGGACTGCTGAGCAACTTCGAGACGGTAAGGATGTCGATGCGCAAGATGGAGGACTACGAGGAAAAGACCAAGCCGGCCAACCTGCGACTGATGACCAAGCGCGAGGGACTGCGCATGCTCGCCCGTCTCGAGCGGCTGCGCAGCAGCCTGTCCGGAGTGCGCAACATGAGCAAGTTGCCCGATGCCCTGTTCGTTATTGATGCCGGATTGCATCGAATCTGCGTCAGCGAAGCGAAGAAAATCGGCATCCCGGTTGCGGCCGTCGTCGACAGCAACTACTCTCCCAAGGGAATAGACTACATAATCCCCGGCAACGACGACTCCACCCACGCCACCGAGATATACCTGAAGGTAATTAGCGAATCGATCCTCATTGGCAAGAACATGGCTGCCAGCGGCGAGGCGGAGGAAGCCAAGGCCGACTGATGGAAATCACCGCAACCATGGTGCGCGAGTTGCGCGAGCAAACCGGCCTGGGGATGATGGACTGCAAGAAGGCGCTGACCGAAAACGCCGGCGACTTTGAAAAGGCGCACGACTGGCTGCGCAAGCGCGGCGCGGCGGTAGCCGACAAGAAGGCCGGCCGGGCGACCGGCGAAGGCCGGATTGCGGCAGCGGTTGAGAAAGACTTCGGCTGCCTGGTGCAGATTGGCACCGAAACCGATTTCGTCGCCCGCAACGAGGATTTTGCCGCCTTTGCCCAGAAGGTCGCTGATGCGGTGTCCGGCTCCGGCAAGCAGCCGCAGCAACTGGCCGAAGTCCAGGCCGGCGACCAGAGTGTCGAGCAGATGCGCCAGGCAGCTGCGATGCAACTGGGCGAGAACATCCAGCTCGGGGAAGTACGCACTCTGGCAGGTCAGGGGAAGTTGCATAGTTACGTGCATCACGATGGCAGCATCGGGGTGCTCGCCGATATTGAAGGCGGCGACGATCAATTGGGACGCGACATCTGTCTGCATATTGCGGCAATGTTGCCGGCAGCCCTTGCCGCCGAGGATGTTGCCCAAGAAAAAATCGCCAAGGAACGGGAAATATACGAGGCGCAAGCCAAGGAATCAGGAAAGCCGGCCGAAATAACCGCCAAGATGGTCGAGGGTCGGGTGCGCAAATACATCGCCTCGGTAGCGCTGCTTGGCCAGCCTTTCGTCAAGAATCCGGAAGTCAGCGTTGCCAAGCACCTTGAAGAAGCCAAGGCCCGGGTGCATGGCTTTGCGCTCTTGACCCTGGCGCCCAACTAGACAGCAACGTCGGCCACGAGGCTTGCAGCAAGTGCCCGCCAAGCCCCAGCGCATTGTCCTCAAGCTTTCCGGCGAAGCCTTGCTGGGCTCCGAGCCCGGCGACAACTTCAGCGTCGAATCGCTGCAGCATCTGGTTGAGGAAATAAGCAGCGTCAAGAAACTGGGGATTGAAATGGCGCTGATATTCGGCGGCGGCAACATCGTGCGCGGCAGCGCCTACTCGAAGATCAGCGGCACCAGCCGGGTTCAGGGCGACTACATGGGGATGCTGGCAACCGTAATCAATGCAATGGCCATGCAAGGCGCCCTGCAGGCATCCGGAATCGAGACCCGTCTGCATACGGCAGTGGAGATGGATCAGCTCGCGCAACTCTACATCCGGG
>JAPORI010000250.1:5091-5300 GCA_026710225.1 Betaproteobacteria bacterium | reverse complement strand
AAAAGGCCGGTGTCGAAGCGGACATAAGAATAAATCGTCGCGACGATGATTCCGGTGGCGAAGGACAGCAGCAGCAAGGACGCGACGGGCAGCAAGACGGCTACGATCCCCTCCTTGACGCTCAGGGCTGATGATCAGACTCGCAACCGTCCACCCGGAACCCAGCGCAACAGTAAATGCGGCGGCCCGGATCCTGCATCTGGCAACTC
>JAPORI010000250.1:0-5060 GCA_026710225.1 Betaproteobacteria bacterium | reverse complement strand
TAATGATTGGCGGCCACTACGGCGGCGCCCAGTGGTGCCTGCTGGCAAGCCACTTCCCGGCCCGGGATGCGGTGATCACACCGATCGCCGGCGGTCGGCCGCTGGCCGAGATCGATCGCCAGCTCGCAGCTCTGGTCGCCCGACAGTGGCTGGAGAATAGCGTCGGGGAAATCGACAACTTCAGCATCGACTCGCTGGAATTCGATCCGATCGACATATCGGAAATACTCGCCTTTGAGTTGAGGATTCCGGCCTGCGTGGGAGGTGCCGGCTGGAAGTCAAACCTGCTGCTGGCCGGAGAGCGACAACTGGACATCGTGTCTCTGGCCGGAAAGTTCACCACTGCCGCACCCGGCCGCCTACCCAAGCAGCTGGCGGTGGAATTGCAACTGCTGGTCGGTTGCGCCTTTGTCGAGGACGCCCAACTTACCGGGCTGGCCGTAGGCGACCTGATCGTTTTGGGCGATGCCGCATCAGCCGCGTAGCAGTTGGTGCCAGCGGCTGGCAGGATGGCTTGCCGTGTGCATCTGGGCGCTGCTGGCAGGCGGCTGCGCCGCTCAGGAAGCGATCTACGGCGAACTTAGCGAACGGGAAGCGAACGAGATGGTAACCATCCTCCAGTCACACGGCCTGACCAGCAGGAAGATCAGCCAGGGCAAGGGCCTGTTCGCGGTAAAAATCAACTCCAATGAATTCCCCCAGGCGGTGCAGGTGCTGCGCCAGTGGGGATACCCGCGGCACAGCACCACCAATCTTGGCCAGCTGTTCAAGCCCAGCGGCCTGGTGCCGACGCCGATGGAGGAACAAGTCAAGTACATCCACGGCCTGTCCGAGGAACTGGCCGCAACCATCCAGCAGATCGACGGCGTCAATCGGGTGCGGGTACACATTTCGCTTGACCGGCAAAGCAGCCAGACCGAACAGATCCTCAACGACGCAGCGGCCGGATCCAGCGCCAGCAAGGCCTCGGTGCTGGTAATCTACGATCCGGCCCGGGTGCTGCTGGGAACCTTGATCACCCGGGTGAAACGGCTTACCGCCGACAGCGTTCCGCGTCTGGATGTCGATGATGTTGTGGTACTCGCTCAGGAGCAGGCCGAACTGGCCTACGGCGCCCGCTCCTCGCTGGCCAAGAAGAATGCCTACATAATCGGCCGCATCGAAATCCGCAAGGAGGATGCCCGCAAGGTTTCGGTCGTGTTAGGAATGCTGGCCGGCCTGGCGCTGCTGCTGCTGCTGGCAAACCTGCTGGTGCGCACCGCGAAAAAGAGTCCCGAACCGGAAGAGCAGCAACCACCCAAGCAGTAGCAATCGTTGCTGTTGCTGACCGGGTTCAAGGGACAGGCAAGCATGAATTGAGCGCAATTTTTTTATCTTTTGTCTTTTTTGCCCAAAAGCAGCAATTTCGGCTATAATTAAAGGCAACAAGGAGGAAACAAAAGACAATCGACTCGCAAACCGCCAGCCTCTACCTGCAATTCGTCCACAATCCGGCCTTGTGGGTTCACGACAGCCTGCGCGCCCGACTGAGTCGGGAAATGCCGGCCGATCTGCTTGCCAAAACCTGGCGACGCAGCGAACTGTCACCGATCCTGCGCCAGAGTCTGGAACTGGGTGCCGACGATCAGTTGCCGGCCGCGGAACTGGAAAATCCGGCCGCCAAGATGGTGATTTCGGCCGCCGAAGACTGGGAGGCGCTGCTGCTCAAGATCGGGGTATGCTGCAGCCGCCAGTCGCTGCGCGGCATAATCGACCGCGACCAGATCGAGCAAGCCCGGCAGACTTTCACAGCAGCAGCCGTCGAGTTCGCCCGCACCGGTCGGGCCGATGAATGCATCGAGAGTGCCGAGGTGCCGGCCAAGAAGTTGCCGGTCTACAACTTCCCACTGTTTGGTCGCCTGGAGGCGATCGCGGCCGGCTTTGCCGTCTGGCAGGGAGCGGCGGCGACACTGAGCACATCCTGGGTAATGCGCGGCAAGTTGCGGGTGGATTTGCAATGTCTCGAGCAACTCGCCTATCGCGACATGTCCCGGCTCAACATCAGGTTGCGCCGGCGACTGCTGGCGGCAATCATTGCAACTGAAAAGGAAGACCGGCCGTGGTTGCAGTAATCAAGCCCGGACAGTTGCGGCTGCCGAACGGCACCGTGATCAAGGCTAATCAGTACCAGCTGACAACCGAAGCCAGCCGGCTTCTTGATGAGGTCAACCGGCTGCTGGATGACAACCGGCGCGAGTGCGCGGCCGCCTTGACCGAAGCGCGCGAGCAAGGATATCAGGAGGGCTTAGCCAAGGTCGAGGAGGAGATGTTCGAGCGCAACATCAAGGCGGTCGAAAACGCGGTCGCCTGGCTGGGCACCATCGAGCAGCAGATCGCCGAGACCGTCGCCAAGGCCCTGTTCACCTTCGTCGACGAGATCGGCAAAGAGGAGATCAGTGTGCGCATGATCCGCAAGTCACTTGCCGATCTGGGCGCGCAGCCAAAACTGGTCATCTCGGTTTGCGCTGCGCATCTGGACTACATCCGCCAGGGTCTCGAAGAGGACGGCGATCGCAACCTGACCATCAATGCCGCGGCAAATCTCAAGGAGGGTGAATGCGTGATCGAAAGTCCGCTGGGCATGATCAGGCTGAAAATCGACAAGCGCCTTGACCAGCTGCTCAAGGCAGTTGCGTTCTCGCGCCGCAAGTCCGACACTGGCGGGCCGCGCGCAGCCGGCCAGATGCCCGAGCACTCCGCCTAGATCAGGCACACCAGACAGACAATATGGACGCAGCCGACGCCGGCTTGGCAAACCCGCTCGAGCTGTTTGTCGAGAAGATCAACCGCCGTATCGAGGCGATGCCGGTGCAGCGGATGACCGGCATGGTCGACGAGGTGGTTGGCACTTTGGTCAAGGCACATGTTCCCAGCGTCCGGATCGGGGAGATCTGCCACCTGCGTGACGCGAGCGGCACCCTGCTTTCGGAAGCGGAGGTGGTAGGCTTTGTCGGTGACACGGTGCTGCTGAGTCTGTATCGCGACACCATCGGCATCTCCACCCACACCGAAGTGATCCCGACTGGGCAGACTCAGGAGATCGCAGTCGGCGAGCAGATGCTCGGCCGGGTGCTAAACGCGATGGGCGAGCCAATGGATCTGGACAGCAAGGGGCCGCTGCTTACCACCGAGTTGCGACCGATTCAAACTGACGCACCCGATCCGCTCACCCGCCAGATAATCGCCAAGCCGATGCCGCTGGGAGTGCGCTCGATCGACGGCCTGCTTACCGTCGGCGAGGGACAGCGCATCGGCATCTTCGCCGCCGCCGGCGGCGGCAAGAGCACCCTGCTGTCGTCAATCGTGCTCGGTGCTGAAGTTGATGTGGTGGTGATCTCGCTGATCGGCGAACGAGGCCGGGAAGTGCGCGAGTTCATTGAGCACAACCTCGGCGAGGAGGGAATGCGCCGCAGCGTTCTGGTCATCTCGACTTCAGACCGCTCCTCGGTTGAGCGGGCTCGCTCGGCCTATGTCGCAACCGCGATCGCCGAATTCTTCCGCGACCGCGGCCGCAAGGTGCTGCTGATGATGGATTCGGTTACCCGCTTTGCCCGGGCGCTGCGCGAGATCGGCCTGGCCGCCGGCGAGCCGCCAACCCGGCGCGGCTTCCCGCCCTCGGTGTTCACCGCCTTGCCCCGACTGATGGAACGCGCCGGAATGGGGGCGGTCGGATCGATCACCGCAATCTACACGGTGCTTGTTGAAGGCGACGACATGACCGAACCGGTCGCCGACGAGACCCGCTCGATTCTTGACGGGCACGTGATCCTGTCGCGCAAGCTGGCGGCGGCCAATCACTATCCGGCGATCGCAGTGCTCGACAGCGCCAGCCGGGTGATGGGCAATGTCACCAGCGACGAGCACCTGAAAGCCGCCGGTCAGGTGCGCCAGTATCTGGCCGCCTACGCGGCCGCCGAACTTCTCATCAAGGTCGGCGAGTACAGCAAGGGTTCGGACGCAACCACCGACAAGGCGATCGAGAAGATCGACGCGCTCAACGCCTATCTGCGCCAGGACACCCGGGAAATAGAAAAGTTCGAAGACACAGTGAGCAAGCTCAAGGCGCTGGCCAGCTGATCGACATAACCGGGCTGCCAAATTGATTTGCGCAAGATTATCCCTGACATTTACGAACCGGGCACCGGTCTAACCGTAGCCAGCACATGCGTGGCTGAGATCGCGAATTCCAGTTCCGGATGGCCAGCTTCGGCCAGCAGTTTGCGGGCTATTTTGATCCCCACGCCAAAGCGCTGAACATAGCCCATCGCCCGCATCGCTTCGGCCAGATTGGGATTGCGATAATCAACCACTCCCGGTTGCCCGAAATTGTCCTGCTTGACATCTCCGAAAGCCCCTCCCGAGTTCTGAATCTCGATCCGATCATCGAACCAGGTAACCCGCACCGGTGCATGGGTGCCTTCATAGGAACGGTGAATAAGCGCATTGTGCACCAACTCTTGCAGCGCTTCCATCGGATAGGTCTGGGTGCGCCGCTCACGCGGGGTGCCGGTAGCGATTTCAACCCGCCGCCGGTTGTGACTTTGCAACTTCAAATCAAGCTTTTCGATTATGTACGGCACCGTCCCATAAACCGCCATGTCGTCAATGATCTCGTCAGACATCTCCTCGCCGGCAATACGCAAAAACTGCACATAGGCGCCGGGAATGAAGTCCCGGGTGTTGTTGCCCAGCATCAGCAGGCCCAAAACCGTCGCTGCACCGCCCTCAGTCTCGATCATCTTGGCTGCAGTCAGACGCTGGTCAAGGCTACGGTCATTGGCATAGAGAGTCTTCGCGTCCACAGCACGAGGAAAATACTCACACTCAAACCTTGTCTGATCAATGTCTGCAATGCTGGTGCCGTAAACCGGCAAGACATCAAAGGGTCGCCGTGCCAACTCAGCGGTCGGAAGTTGAGCAAAACCAGACTGTTGCCGGCTTCGTCATGGACCGACCCTTTGCAAGAAAGGCAGCATTGCTGCAGGCTGAAATACTTCTGTTCTTATCCGGGGCGGTCATCT
>JAPORI010000076.1 GCA_026710225.1 Betaproteobacteria bacterium | reverse complement strand
ATGCAAGGCAGTTTTAAATCGCAACGCCAGACGCATCAAGCTGGCCGAAAAGTATCGCGCCCGGCGCGACGAGTTGCGCAAGGTGCTAAAAAGCGCCCATGCAACCGCCGAACAAAAAGAGGCGGCACTGCGCTCGATGCAGAAGTTGCCGCGCGATTCATGTGCAGTGCGGGTGCGCAGCCGCTGCGCGATAACCGGCCGCGGTCGCGGTGTTTTCCGCCGCTTCGGATTGTGTCGCAACATGGTGCGTGATCTTTCGATGAGCGGCAAGATTCCCGGCGTCACCAAGTCGAGCTGGTAGGGAGGGCAGTGCAATGTCAATGAGCGATCCGGTTGCCGACATGCTCGCCAGGGTGCGCAACGCTCTGGCCGTCGGCCACCAGTCGGTGCTGTGCTCGAATTCCCGGCTCAATGCCGCGATTCTCGAGGTGATGCGCACCGAAGGCTACATCCGCGGCGCCAAGCCGAGCGAGGACGGGCGCGGTCTGGTGGTGGCGCTGAAATACTATGCCGGCCGACCGGCCATCGAGAGCATCCGCCGGGTTTCGCGTCCGGGGCTGCGTTCCTATGCCGGTTCCTCGGCAATCAGGCCGGTGCTAAACGGTCTGGGGATTGCGATTGTTTCCACCTCGCAGGGGGTGATGAGCGACGCCGAAGCGCGCAAGCGCGGCATCGGCGGCGAGATTCTCTGCGCGATATCCTAGAACATGTCGCGCCTGGCCCGCAGCAGCATTCCGGTTCCGGCCGGCGTTGAGGTCGCGATTGCCGCCGACGGTGCGATCACCGCCCGCGGCCCGCTGGGCGAACTTTCCCTGGCCGGTTCGGTCGATCTGAAGATCGAGCGTTTGGAATCCGCTATCAAGGTGACCAGGGTGCGCGACAGCAAGCATGCCCGCAGCATTGAGGGGACCTATGTCCGGCGCATAGCAAACCTGATGACCGGGGTTTCACAGGGTTTTGAACGGGTGCTCGAACTGGTCGGAGTTGGCTATCGCGCCCAGGTAGCCGGCGATGGTTTGCAGTTGGCGCTGGGCTATTCGAATCCGATCAAGCGCAAGATACCCGCCGGCCTCAAGGTGACGGCGGCATCGCCGACCGAGATAGTTATCAAGGGCACTGACAAGGCTGCCGTCGGCCAGTTGGCTGCCGAATTGCGGGCGCTGCGGCCGCCGGAACCTTACAAGGGCAAGGGAGTGCGCCACCGCGGCGAGACGGTAGTCATGAAGGAGGCAAAGAAGACCAAATGAGAGAGGGAAAGTTGCAGGCTCGCCGCCGGCGGGCGGCCCGGGGTCGGGCGCTTATCGCGCTCGGTGGCCGCAACCGGCTGGTTGCCTATCGTTCCGGGCGGCACATATATGTCCAGTTGCTGGCGCCGAATCATCAGGTGCTCGCCAGCGCCAGTTCGGTTGAAAAGAGCATGCGCGGCAAGTTTCGCTGCGGCGGCAACCGCAAGGCTGCCGAGGCGGTTGGTCAGTTGCTGACCGAGAAGATCAAGTCGGCCGGCCTGCCGATGCAGGCCGCATTCGATCGTAGTGGCTACGCCTATCACGGCCGGGTGCAGGCTCTGGCCGATGCGCTGCGCGCCGGCGGAATGGAGTTTTAAAGAAGATGGCAGGCGAACGACAGTCAACCAACTCCGATCAGCGCGATCAGCGCGAACTGCGCGAGATAACGGTTGCGGTCAACCGGGTTACCAAGGTTGTCAAGGGCGGCCGGATTCTCGGATTCTCGGCGCTGGTGGTGGTCGGCAATGGCGAAGGCAAGATCGGCTTTGGCAAGGGCAAGGCGCGGGAAGTGCCGGCTGCGGTCAAGAAGGCCGCCGAAGAGGCGCGCCGCAGCATGGTGACAGTCAAGCTGAGCAATGCGACCATCTATCACGCAGTTTATGGGCGGCACGGTGCCGCCAAGGTTTACCTGCAACCGGCATCGCGCGGAACCGGCCGGATAGCCGGCGGCCCGATGCGGGCGGTCCTTGAGGTGTGCGGGATTGAAAACGTGCTCGCCAAGTGCATAGGTTCGAGCAATCCGCACAACCTGGTGCGGGCGACGATCAACGCCTTGCAGGCGGTGCGCTCACCGGCCGAGATAGCTTCCCGGCGCGGCAAGCCGATCGCCGAGATCAAGCGCAACCACCGGTTGATAGTCTGATGAGTGACTTGCTCAGACTCAATCGGCTGGCTGCCAACCCCGGCTCGTCTCGCCGCAGCAAAAGAGTGGGCCGCGGCACCGGTTCGGGTCGAGGCAAGACGGCCGGTCGCGGCCACAAGGGACAGTTGTCAAGGGCTGGCAAGTTCGGCTCTCCCGGTTTCGAAGGCGGCCAGATGCCGTTGCAGCGACGCCTGCCCAAGCGCGGTTTTCGGTCGCGCCGGGCGCCGACCTGGCTGCGCCTGCCGCTGTCGATGCTCGATACGCTTCCCGAAGCGGCGGACCGGGAGGTGGATATCGAGCTGTTGCGCGAGCGGGGAATGGTAGCCAGCAACAAGAAGCAGGTGAAGATTTATCTGTCCGGCCGGGTGCAGCGCGCCCATGTGCTGCGCGGCATTGCCGCCACCGCCGGCGCTGCCGCGGCGATCAAGGCTGCCGGCGGCAAGGTCGAGCCGGTTGCCGCGCCCGCGCCAAAGGAGGCTGGCTAGTTCCGGCATGGCTCAGACCGGGCCTGGTGCCGCCAATCTTGTCGATCTGCGCAACCGCATCCTGTTCGTGGTCGGGGCGCTGGTGGTATTTCGGATTGGCTCGCACATTCCCATCGCCGGCATCGACACCGCGATATTGCGTTCCGAGTTCGAACAGTCTGCCGGCGGCCTGCTCAACTTGCTCAACTTCTTTTCCGGCGGTTCGATCAGCCGCCTGTCGGTGCTGACGCTGGGCATAATCCCCTACATAACCGCCTCGATCATCATGAATCTGGCGACCTATTCGTTCCCCTATCTTGAACAGCTCAAGAAAGAGGGCACTGCCGGCCGGCGCAAGCTTACTTCCTACACCCGGATCGGCACGGTGCTGCTTGCCGCCATCCAGGCTTACATTCTGGCAATTTCTCTCGAACGCCTGCCCGGCGGTCTGGTGATCGAGCCGGGCCTGTTGTTCAAGGTCACGACGGTGGTGATGATTGTTGCCGGCACGGTGTTTTTGATGTGGCTGGGCGAGCAGATCACCGAACGGGGGATCGGCAACGGCATCTCGATTCTGATCTTTGCCAGCATTGTCTCCGGCTTGCCGGCAGCGTTTGCCGAACTTGCCGGCCAGGTGCAGGCCGGTTCGATCAATCCGCTTACCGCGATGCTGATTACCGTGATTTCGCTGACCTTGATTGCCGGGGTGGTGTTCATTGAACGCGGCCAGCGCCGAATACCGCTCAACTACGCCAAGCGGCAGGTTGGCAACCGGCTGATGGGCGGCCAGCGTTCGCATCTGCCGCTGAAAGTAAACATGGCCGGGGTGATGCCGGCGATTTTCGCCTATGCGATCGTTTTCTTTCCCACCCAGATCGTCTTGCTGTCAGCCGACGGCGGTTCGGAAACCCTGCGCGATGTGTCAACGGTGCTGTCGCGCGGCCAGCCGATGTATCTGCTGATGCTGGCGGCGATTTTGGTGTTTTTCACCTATTTCTACACTTCCCTGGTGCACAATCCGCGCGAGACTGCTGATTTGCTAAGGCGCAGCGGCGCGTTTGTGCCCGGGATCAGGCCCGGCGAGCAGACCGCCCGCTATCTGGGCAAGGTGGTTATGCGCCTTACCCTGGCTGCTTCGTGCTACATCAGTTTTGTCTGTCTGCTTCCCGAACTGATGGTGTTTCGTTTTGCCGGTTCGCTGACCAATTTCGTGATCGCCTTTGGCGGCACTTCACTGCTAATCATGGTGGTTGTCGCGATGGATTTCATGGAACAGGTGCAGCACTATATGGTTAGCCAGCAATACGGCAGTTTGCTCAAAAACATGCCCGGCTCCGGCAAGTAGCGCGCCCAAAAACGCTGAGCGAAGATGTCCAAGCCGGCCAAGATCGAGCTCACCGGCGAAGTGTTGGAGAACCTTCCCAATGCGACCTTCCGGGTGAAAATGCCCAATGGCCGCGAGATTCTCTGCCACGCCTCCGGCAAGATGCGGATGCGCTATATCCGGGTGCTGCCCGGCGACAAGGTTACGGTTGAGATATCACCCTATGACAAGAAGAAGGGGCGGATCGTGTTTCGCGAGAAGGTCTAGGGTAGAATATCACCCCTGTCATGAAAGTCAAGCCATCCGTAAAGCGCATCTGCCGTCACTGCCGGGTCATCCGGCGGCGGGGAGTGGTGCGCATCATCTGCACTAATCCGCGACACAAGCAGCGCCAAGGCTAAGTTGCCTTTCGGCTTGCAGATGAACTGGCGCAGTGATTGCGGCCCGGCGCGGCCGGCAGCCGATCGGATAGGGCGCCGCAGCATTCTTGCCAGCGCCGCAGCCGGTGTTGTAGGTGGCGCTTTTGGCCGGTCGGCGGTGGCCGCCGATCTGGTGGTTGGCTTCATTTATCTTGGTGCAAAATCCGATTTCGGCTACAACCATTCGCACGCCCTGGGTGCCGAGCAGATAGCCGCCCTGCCGGGGGTGCGGGTAGTCGAGCAGGAAAAGGTTGCCGAGACTTCGGCAGCGGCATCAGCGATGGAGGCAATGATTGTCCAGGAAGGCGCCCGGCTGATTTTTGCCACTTCGTTCGGTTATTTCGATCCTTATGCGATTGAACTGGCCGGCCGCTACCGGCAGGTGTCCTTTCAGCACTGCGGCGGCGTCTGGGATGCCGACCGCCATCCGGCCAATCTGGGCAGTTATTTCGTGCGCATGCACGAGGCGCAGTATCTGGCCGGAGTTGTTGCCGGCAGCGTCGCCGACCAGATTGGCTTTGTCGCATCGAACCGCTATCCGGGGGTGCTGCGCAACATCAATGCCTTTGCCCTGGGCGCCCAGCAGGCCAACCCTCAGGCAGTGGTTCGGGTGGTGTTTACCGGCAGCTGGTCGGATCCGGTGCGCGAGGCCGAAACCGTCAATGTCCTGGCCGATCAAGGTGTGCAAGCGGTCGGTTGCTCAGTCGACTCGGCACTGACCGTGGTGCAGACAGCCGCCGCCCGCGGCCTGCCGGCCTGCGGCTACAACGTGTCTTTGGCTGAACTGGACTTTGCCAACTATCTTGTTTCAGCGGTATCCGACTGGGGGCCGATAGTGGTGCCGATGGCGCAGCAGGTGATGGCCGGCCAACCTCTGGGCAACTCCTATGTCGGAGGCTTCCGGGAAGGGGTGGTAAAACGCGGCCAATACGGTGCGGCGGCCGGG
>JAPORI010000133.1 GCA_026710225.1 Betaproteobacteria bacterium | reverse complement strand
CTGGCATCGGCCCGATGGCAGGACTTGGGCAAGTCGCCCTCGGCACCGGCAAGGCGGGCAGCACTGCCCAGCGATGCCAGCAGGGGCAGTTTTAGCAGCAGGCGACGCAGTCGATTGGCCATCAACTGGCAATGCTATCACAGCAACAGCAGCCGGCGGCGGGTTGCGCCAATTGGGTTAGAATCCCATCTCCGCCCGCCTGCTTTTGCGGGCAGCCTTCAAAAGACCGACAACCATGGACCAAGAATACAGCCACCGGCAAATCGAGGCTGTCGTTCAGAAACGCTGGCAGGACGAAAAGTGCTTTTGCGCCCGGGAATCCGATGCGCGCCCAAAGTACTACTGCCTGTCAATGCTGCCCTACCCTTCCGGGCGCCTGCACATGGGGCACGTGCGCAACTACTCGATCGGCGATGCCCTGTCCCGCTACCGGCGCATGAACGGCTTTGGCGTCCTGCAACCGATGGGCTGGGATGCCTTCGGACTGCCGGCCGAGAATGCCGCCATCGGCCAGCAGCGCCACCCGGCCGAATGGACCCGCGCCAACATCGAGCAGATGCGCAGCCAGATCTGTCAGCTTGGCTTTGCGATCGACTGGCAGCGCGAACTGGCCACCTGCGATTCGTCCTACTACCGCTGGGAGCAGTTGCTGTTCTTGCGGATGCGAGAGAAAGGCATCGCCTACCGGGCAACCGGTCCGGTAAACTGGGATCCGGTCGATAAAACGGTGCTGGCCAACGAGCAGGTAATCGACGGGTGCGGCTGGCGCACCAACGCGCCAGTGGTGCGCCGCGAGATACCGATGTGGTTTTTGAAGATCACCGCCTACGCCGAGGAATTGCTCGCCGGCCTCGATGATTTGGCCTGGCCGGAGGCGGTCAAGAACATGCAGCGCAACTGGATCGGCAAATCAACCGGCATGAACATAGTCTTTGATCTGGCCGCGCCCAATCAGGGACAGATACGCGTCTACACCACCCGGCCGGACACGCTGATGGGCGCAACCTTCATGGCGATCGCCGCCGAGCATCCGCTGGCCAAGCAGGCGGCGGCAAACGACCCGCAAGTGGCGCAGTTCTGTCAGCAGTGCCAGAACATCGCCGCCAGCGAAGAGGCGATCGCCAAGGAGGAAAAGCGCGGCCTGCCGATTGATGCCCGGGCAGTAAATCCGGTCAGCGGAGAAAAAATACCGGTCTGGATCGCCAACTATGTGCTGATGGAATACGGCGAAGGAGCGGTGATGGGAGTGCCAGCCCATGACCAGCGCGACTTTGAATTTGCCCGCGCCAACAATATCCCGATCAGGCGGGTAATCGCCAGAGATGGCGAGGATGCGTCCAGCCCGCTGCCGGAAGCCGTGATCGAGCGCGGCATTGCGGTCAATTCCGGCGTCCTCGATGGCAGCGATTACGCCGGCTGCGTGACCAAGTTGCTGGAAATTCTCGGCCCCGACAAAAAAGCCGAGCAGACGGTGCGCTACCGGCTGCGCGACTGGGGAGTATCCCGGCAGCGCTACTGGGGCTGTCCGATCCCGATGATCTACTGCCCAGATTGTGGAGAAGTGCCGGTGCCGGAAGCTGACCTGCCGGTGGTGCTGCCCGATGAGGTAACCGTTGACGGAGTGAAGTCGCCGCTGCCGGCTCATGCGCCATTTGTCAATTGCACCTGTCCGATTTGCGGCAGCAAGAAGGCCAAGCGCGAGACCGACACCTTTGACACCTTTGTCGAGTCCTCGTGGTACTTTTCCCGTTATGCGTGTGCGGATTCAACCGATGCGATGCTTGATGAGCGAGCCGGATACTGGCTGCCGGTTGATCAGTATATCGGCGGCATCGAACATGCGGTGCTGCACCTTTTGTATGCCCGATTCTTCCACAAGGTAATGCGTGATCTGGACTTCCTGCCGGCCGGATGCGGCGACGAGCCGTTCACCAGTCTGCTCTGTCAGGGAATGGTGATTAAAGACGGCGCCAAGATGTCCAAGTCGCGCGGCAACACCGTCGATCCGCAGCAATATGTCGAGAGCATCGGTGCCGACGCCACCCGGATGTTCATGATCTTTTCGGCGCCTCCTGATCAGAAGCTCGAATGGTCGGACTCCGGCGCCCGCGGCTGCGCCCGCTATCTGGCCCGACTGTGGAAGCAGGCACATGCAGCCCGCGCAGCGGTGCGTGCCCAGCCGGATGACCAGCTTTCGGAAAACGCCCAAGCCCGGCACCAGTTGCATGCGATCTTGCAAAAGGCCGACTTCGACATGCGCCGGATTATGCTCAACAACATCGTCTCGGCCGGCATGTCGATGGCCAACCTGCTTGCCAAGCATCCCGATGATGCGGCGCTGCTACGGGAAGGCTTTTCCATCCTGCTACGGCTGCTCAATCCGGTTGTCCCGCACATCACCGAGCGGCTGTGGGAGGAACTCGGCTTTGCCGGCCTGCTCGTCGATGCATCCTGGCCAGAAGTTGACAAGCAGGCACTGGCCGTCGGCAGCAACAAGATGGTAGTGCAGGTCAACGGCAAGAAATGCGCCCAGATCGAAGTGGATGCCGACGCAAATCAAGAGCAAATCAGCCAAAAGGCCTGCGCCATCGAAACGGTGCAAAAACGCATCGGCGATAAAAAAATACGCAAGGTGATCGTGGTGCCGGGAAAAATCATCAACATAGTAACATGAACCGAATCCTGCCCGGCATTGCCGCAATTGCTCTGGCACTGCTGGCCGGCTGCGGTTTTGAACCGGCCAAGTTGGCCGCCCTGCCGGCGGTGCCAATCGCGATTGAAAGCGATTCGGCGCCGCTGCGCCGGCTGGCCGTTGAACAACTGGGCGAGCGCGGTCACGATCCGAACGCCGCCATCCGGCTGGTGCTTGCCGAGCAGCGCAGCGAACATGTAGCCGGCCGCGGCCCGGCCGGCGGTGCCAATCTGGTCAAGATTTCCTACCGGCTTGACTACCGGCTGCAAGCCAGCGACGGGTCGATCCTGCACGAAAGCGTCTTTCGCTTCAGCGAAAACCTCGCCCATGACGACTCGGCACTGCGCGCCAGCCTGCTTTCCCGGCAGAGAACCTTCGAACTCACCCGCAAGCGGGCGCTGCGCAGGGTCTTGCAAGAGACCGCTCTCCTGCTTGATCGCGAGGAGAATCTGCGTCCATGAAAATAACCGGCGAAGCGGCCTGGACGCGTTTCCTGCACCAGGAGGCGAACAAGGAATCTCCCTCCCGAAGCTGGTGCATCCTCAGCCCGGAGATCCTGTTTGCAACCGAAGCGCGCAGCGCTGTAACCAAACTGATCGGCGCCGAGCAGCGCTCGGTGATCATGCTTGATGCCAATTTCAAGGTTGCCGAGGTAAGTGCCGACATCTGTTCGGTCGGGCTGTTCGGCGGCCGACGACTAATCGAATTCGTCGGCAGCGCGCCCTTGTCGGCCGCCCACGGCGAAGCGCTGGGTGAACTTGCCAAAAAGGCAGCCGACGATGTCTGGATTATCGTTGCCGCCGAATCGCCGCGCACCGGCAAGTGGACTGCCGGACTGGAAGAGGCATTTGTCCGGGTCGATCTGCCGAGCATCCCCCGCAACCAGCATGCCGGCTGGGTGCGCTCCCGGGCGAAACGCTGCCGCTTGCAACTGGAAGATCATCAACTGGAAATGATCGCCTCGTTCACCGAGGGTGATCCGGCCGCGGCCATGCAGCTGCTGGAAAAACTGTCGCTAATCGCCGATGAAAAGATGCAAATTGGCAACCTGCAACTGCGCTCGGCGCTCTTTGAAAGCAGCCGCGATGACGTTTTCTCGCTGCGCGAGGCAATCGCCGCCGGAGACCGGATCAGGGCCTGTCGCGCCCTGCGCTACCTGAAGGCGGTCGGCACCGCCCCGCCACTGGTCACCTGGGCACTGGTTGAAGAGGGGCGCGCCCTGCTCACCCTGGCTGGCGGCGGCCGGGCCTGGGTTCCGTCGCGTTCTCATCAGGCAAGGCTGCAAGATGCCGCCGGCAGAATTCCCCGTCCGGCCTTGCATGCGTTTCTGGCCGCCGCCACCCGGGCTGATTGGAGCGGCAAGGGACTGGTGCCTCCCGATGCCTGGATCCGCTTCGAGCGTCTGGCCACAGCCCTGGCCACCCTGATGAAAAGCAACCGGCTGCCCTGGCAGCTGCTGATATGAGCAAGCAATCAGCATCCGATCTGATCGGCTTGGCGCGCATCGCCGCGCCGACTCTTGCCAACGCTGAAACTGAGCAAAAAAACTCCTTTTTGAGCATATTTGCGCAAAAGATCGAAGAGTTCACATCAGATATCCTGGATGCCAACCGCCAGGATCTGGAGCAAGCCGAGCGCGCCAGGATTGCCGAACATCTGATCGACCGGCTGCGGCTGGACGACAGCCGCCTGGCAGATCTGGCCGCGGCAGTGCGCCAGGTCGCGGCGCTGCCCGATCCAATCGGACAGATCATCGATTCGCACCCGGCCGATGCCGGCTTCGAGCTGGCGCGCATGCGGGTGCCGCTGGGGGTGATCGGCTTCATATACGAATCGCGCCCGTCGGTAACCGCCGATGCCGCCGCCTTGTGCATCAAGTCCGGCAACCCGGTGGTGCTGCGCGGCGGCCGGGAAGCCTGGCAAAGCAACACGGCCCTGGCGGCGGCGGCGGCTGAGGCCCTGGCGCAAGCCGGCCTGCCCGGCGGCTGCATCTGCCACCTTCAGGATGCGAGCCGGGAAGAGACCGGCCGCTTGATTAAAGACGAGCGGCTGGCGCTGATCATCCCGCGCGGCGGACCCCAACTGGTGCGACGGGTGCGCAGCGAAGCGAGTGCGGCAGTGCTTTCCCACGAGCATGGCAACTGCCACCTGTATGTGGACGCCAGCGCCGATATCGAAATGGCGATTGGCTTGGCCTGCAACGGCAAGATGGCCCGGCCGGCAGTGTGCAACGCGCTGGAAAAACTGCTCGTCAATCAGCAGCTGGCCGCATCCTTCCTGCCTACAATGGCAGAGCAATTCGCCAAAGGCAAGGTGGAAATGATTGGCTGCGAACAAACCTGCCGGATTATCGGCAGCGGTTGCCGGCCGGCAACCGAACAAGACTGGCACGAAGAATATCTTGATTTGAAGATCGCAATCAAGGTCGTCGCTAACGTTGACGAGGCGATCGAGCACATCAATCGCTACGGTTCCTCCCACACCGATGCGATCTGCGCCAACGACGAGAAGGTCTGCTCAACCTTCCTGCGTCAGGTCGATTCGGCTTCGGTCATGGCCAACGTCTCGACCCGTTTCGCCGACGGCGTCGAATACGGACTGGGGGCAGAAGTCGGCATCTCGACCGGCCGCCTGGAGCCGCGC
>JAPORI010000010.1 GCA_026710225.1 Betaproteobacteria bacterium | reverse complement strand
CTTCGACGCTCAGGTTTGCTTTGCTCGAGAACTTCCCGATATCGCCGAATGGTGGAATTGGAACTGTGGAAGCCGTCGATTTGGAGCGGGATGATCTTGTTTACCGGATACGCGGCGACGATGCGGCATTGTTTACTATTGTTGAGCGCAGTGGTGTCATATCAGTGCGTTCCCGCACCACGTTTGACCACGAAAGCAAGGCCGAATACGTGTTCATTGTTGAAGCCGACGACCGCAAGGGTGGCATAGTGTCGACACAGGTAACCGTTGCCATAAATGGGAACTCGTATAATGATCGCCCTCAGTTTGCGGCAATTGCCGATCAGCGGGTGGTGAGCGGGGTATATTCGACCTTTGTAGTCAATCCGGCTGTCGATCCGGAAGGCGCGCAGTTGACCTACACGGCCAGCAGTCCGGGAACGGGATCGTGGCTGGTTTTTGTCGGCTCGACCAGGACTTTCACGGTGCTGCCCAGCGCGCCGACCGGCCGCTATACGCTGGCAGTTACCGCAAACGATGGTGCCAATGAAGTCGAACAGGAATTTGTTTTGTACGTCCAGACGGCCGGCAACCAGGCTCCGCAATTCGCTGAGGCCAAGGTCGTTTTCGAACTTTCAGAAAACAGGGGATTGGATATAACCCCGGTCGGAACCCTGATTGGAACGGTCACCGCAAGTGATCCGGATGCGGATAATACGCTTTCCTACCGGATAGCCGGCGGGGCGGATGCGGCCACCTTTGCAGTTGCCACAAGCAGCGGCCGGATCAATTTGGCCACGCCGCTGATTCTGCGTGCTGCGATCAAGGACTCCTATGTGTTCTTTGTTGAGGTGGACGATGGCAACGGTGCGACAGATCGCATCGAAGTGGAAGTGGTAATCCTGCTATCGGAGGTTCCCCACGAGGAGAAGTTCTCGCTGGCGGTTGCCGACAAGGCGATTGCGCTTGCAGCCATGGACTTGATCAGTTCGCGCATGGATGTGATGGCGACCGGGCCGCAAGCACTGGACACGCGCCTTGCCGGCGACGATGATGGTCTGGTCAGGCCACAGCGGATGGCTTCAGCGGTTGACCAGTGGAACGACTGGCGATATGTTGACGTGTCCAGTACCAGCGGCGAGCGCATGGGTCTGCGCGACTTTATCCACCAGCGCGGCTTTGACATGTCGCTGCGCCGGGCGCGGGGTCTGGAGCCGCGTTTTTGGGGTGCCGGCAGCCGGACTTCACATGACGGCAACCCGGTAATCGAAGGTTTTGCGGTCCCCTATGATGGGGATGTCGATGTGTTGATGCTGGGAGTCGATGTCGCTCAGGAATGGCGGCGGCTGGGACTGGCGGCGGCGAGTTCCTCGGCCAGTTTCACGGTCGGCGACCGCAATGCAGGCATCGAGCGTGAGCTGCGCTCCGTGCATCCATATGTAAGTTGGCAGACCACCAGAAACCTGATGGTGTGGCTGGCGGCAGGATACGGCAAGGGCGACTATGTCCGCTCTGTCGAGGGTCAGCCCGAAGAAAGAAGGCAGGGTGAACACCTGTCGGTGTCCGGCGGCTTGCGCGGCGGTTGGGAATTGTGGGGATACGAACTGGGGATGGGGGTAAAGGCTTTGGGGACGCGCAGTTCTCTGGAAGAAGACAGCCGCCAGTTGCTTTCCGAAAGCAGCGCCGAGAGCTGGCGGACGCAACTGGATTTTGATGTCGCCCGCTCGTTCCGATCCAGCGGCGGCCTGATTATCCGCAACTTCGTCGGCGGTGATTTGCGCTACGACAGCACTGACACGGTAAGGGCGAGTGCAATTGATGCCCGGGCCGGATTGCGGGTCGAGTGGACGCAGGCGCTCAGTGCGGAAGTTGCCGGTCGCTGGCAGGTCAAGGACTCTGACATGAACGAGAGCAGTCTGGACGGCAGCATCAACTATGATTACGGAGCGGATCAGCGCGGCCTGATGCTGTCGGTCAAGCCGCGGGTCGAGAGAGATTATCACGAAGACGGTTCGTCGTCGCTGCGCGAGGTGGTGCACACTAGCGCCAAGTACAGGCTACCGGTGCGGTTGTTCAAAAACAGCGGCATGGTCGAGATCAAAACTGACAGGGGATTTGCCAGCGATGCCGATAGCACTGTCTCTTACGGACTGGGCTTTGCAACCCGCCAGTTGCAGTTGGACCTGGCGGCTGGCTCGGGCAGCTACGGCCTGAAACTGAAAATCCAGTAACAGTCTTGCCGTCTGGGCGGCCTGGTTGGCGGTGCTAGAATGGCCGACAAGATGAACGACAGAAGAATTTCGGTTGTGCTGGTTGTTGGTGGGGATAAATGAATCGCTTGCCTTTGACCAGATTTACGATTAGATGGCCGGCTCTTTTGGCGCGACAGGCGGCGGCCGCTCTTGCCCGATTGTTGCGCCAGTCGATGCTGGCGGTAATTATTCTGCTGGCCATGCCCGCCGCTGCCCAGGGCATCAGGATTGATGCAAGTCAGCCGGAACTGCTTCATCCGCGCCAGGCTTTTGTCTTTGCCGCCCACCTTGCCGAGGATGTGGTGCGCATTGATTTTTCGATCGAACCGGGTTACTATCTTTACCGCAAAAACTTTCAGTTTCTTGATCGGCAAGGGGTAACTCTGCCGGGGGCCGAGTTTCCGCCCGGTCAGGTAATCGAGGATGAGTTCTTCGGGACGGTTGAAACCTACCGCAACGATTTTGCGATTGTGCTGCCGGTGCCCGCGCACGAAGATGATTTGCAGTTGCTGATGATCTCGCAAGGCTGTGCCGACATCGGGGTTTGTTTCCCGCCGGAGAAGGTTACCCTTGCCTTTGCTGCTGGCGGCGGGGCAGGCCGGATAGTTGGTGATTACAGTATTCCCGACTTTGCCCGATCGGGCTCTTCGCAAGTGTTGTCGGCTGCCGGCATCGGTGATTCGGGTCGAGCCTTTGCGGTTCTTGCCGAGCAGCCGCTGGCTGTGGCGCTGGCAACCTTCTTTCTGTTTGGTCTGCTGCTGTCGTTTACTCCCTGCGTCCTGCCGATGGTGCCGATCGTGTTGGCAATTGTCACCGGCGGCCGCAATCCGCCTGGCACCGGCCGGGCCTTTGCGTTGTGCACCGTGTATGTTGTGGTGATGGCGATTGTTTATGCGGCTCTGGGCATTGTCGCTGCCACCAGCGGCCAGTTGCTTTCCTATTACCTGCAACATCCGGCGGTGGTTGCGCTGCTGGCGGCACTCTTTGCGTTGCTCGGTGCTGCGATGCTCGGATTGTTCGACTTGCAGCTGCTGCCGGCTGCGGCTGCCGGCAAGATTGGTCGGCTGCGCTCCGCCCAGGGAACCTGGCTGGGTGCGGCAGCGTTCGGTGCGACCTCGGCGATAGTGGTAAGTCCCTGCGTCGCCGCGCCGTTAGTCGGGGCGCTGTTGTTCATTTCCCAAAGCGGCGACAGTTTGCTCGGCGGCAGCGCTCTGGCGGCGCTGGGTCTGGGCATGGGCATGTTGCCGCTGGCGGCCGCCGCCGGTGCCGCCGGCGCGCTGCCCAGATCCGGGGCGCTGGCGGCGGCAGTGCGCACCCTTTTTGCGCTGATGATGTTCGCAGTTGCGATCTGGCTGCTGGCGGCGCTGGTTGCCGCGCCGTTGCGCATGGCCGGCTATGCGCTGCTGGCGGCGGCCGCGGCAGTGACCATGGTGCGCTCGGCGCGCATGAGCCGGAGCAGTTCTCCCGGTGCAGGCAAGGTTGCCGCGCTGGTGGGGGTTGTCTTCGGATTCGGGTCGATGATCATGGCGGTTGGGGCGGTTACTGGTGCATCGAGCGAATTCTCCCCGCTGGCCCGACTCGGATCTGCCCAGCCGGTCGCACTTGAGTTCGTGCCGGTTGCCAGTTCCGGTGAAATCGATGTTCGCTCCGGCAGCTCGGGAGGGCGGATAACGATGGTCGAGTTCACAGCCCAATGGTGTGCAGCCTGTCGCGAACTTGAGGCGCATACCTTCACTGATGCGCAGGTCTCGCGGCAGTTGGCGAAAATGCAACTGTTGCGGGTTGACGTAACCGAGATCGATGCTGCCGGTCGCGATCTGCTTGATCGCTTCGGCCTATTCGGTCCGCCGGCGATGATTTTCATCGACGCGACCGGCCGCGAGCGGGGACGGGTGCTCGGCTTCCAGTCAGCCAGTCAGTTTGGCGAATCGCTGGTGTTGATCGAGCAGCGGGTTGCCGGGCGGTAAGCCGGGCTCGGGGCGCCAGTCAGGCGGCAACCGAATCTGAATCGCCGGCAAACATTTCCTGCGCCAGCGGTGAATTGAGCTGGTTGGCCAGGGCTGCCACATCCAGTTTGTATCCGGCCAGGCCGGAGTTGTATTCCTGAAGTTCCAGATTGCCGCTTTTGAGGGCGAAATTGGTGCGGCGGATCCGATCGACTGCTTCACCCGGCTGCGGCGTTTCCCCGATTGCCAGCCGGTGGGCGATCATCTTTGCTTCGCTGTCGAGCTGTCCGGTTCGATCCTTGCCGGACTTGCAGTTGTAGCAGGTGGTGTGGCCGAGCAGGTTGCTGAGCACCGCCAGCCGCGCCACCATCTTGTAGGGGTCTGATCCGCCCCGGCGGTGCGCGCCGGAATTGTAGATTTCCTTGATCTGACCGGCCAGGGTTCTGATCGCATCAGCGCGCAACTGCCGGTCGGCGAAGGCGTCGCCGGGCACTCCGGCCAGCGTATGTCTTGCCTGGGCGCTGATGCTTTCGGCAGCCGGGCCGCCTTCCAGGTAGGTCAGGGCGTCGGCAACCTCGCCGCCGAAGCCGGCTGCATTGAGTGGGCCCAGCATCCGGGTCAGCAACTGGTCGTTGCGCGCATCGGCGCTGTCCCAGCCCATCAGCTTGCCAAACAGCGGAATGCGCTCTCCCTTGGTCAGCGCATAGGAGTTGACCCCGAAATTGAAGTCGCGGGCATCGACCTTTACCGGCACCATGTGCAGGTTTCCCTGCTTGTCGATCAGTTCGATCTGAATCGGTGCCTTGGCAATCTCGGCCAGCGCTACGCGCTGGTTGCGCTGCATCTCGCGCTCGCTTTCGATACCGATCAGGCCGCGCAGGTAGTCGGGGGTGACCAGCGATACTGAATCGATGGTTACCTCGACATTGTTGCCGGTGACCGCCTGCTGGTAGAGGAAAGGATTCTCGACGATTGCCGCCCGCACCAGTTCCACCGCTGCATTGCGGTTGGCAACCTCTTTGGCGCGCGTTGCGGCAACCCGGCTGCCGGCCGCGCTGCGCAGCAGCGCCAGATCGGATTTGAAGTCGCCGCCGCCGCGTTTTGCCGCCCAGTCCTGCCAGGTGGTGTCGGTTGCCCGCGTGTTGCGGTGCAGTTGCTCGAGTTGGGATTCCGGCATCCGGGCGCCCTTGTCCGCGGTGATGGTG
>JAPORI010000123.1 GCA_026710225.1 Betaproteobacteria bacterium | reverse complement strand
CTTGATCACATATCAAGACTTGAAGTACGATAACCTGATAGCCGTTTCCCAGGAGCAATCGGCCTTCGCCGTCAACAGCCGCTTCCCGTATCTTGACGGTAAGCACGCCTTGACGGTGTTGGTGGATCATGCGCGGCACAGGCACATAGTGCTGGGCGGAGGAGGCACCATAGTCCAGACATTGGACTTTAGTTTCAGGGAAGTTAAGGGAGTAGACACAAAATGGGGCGATCACAAAACCGATTACCTGAACACTGGCGGCCCCAAAGATCGGGACTGGATGGCTTGGGACACTCAGGACATGGCGGTCGCCCTCAAAGGGCCCAAGACGTTTGCCACGGGAACCACCTTCACCATTGAAATGGCCGGTGAGGGGCAGATGAGTTCCGACGGCCGCTTGTGCTGGGATCGGTACAAGGCTTCCCGCACCGACCAAGTCTCGGCCTGTGATCAGGATACCTGGGAGAACGTCATAACCGGTGCCGGTGGCCTGCACAAGAGAGGCAATGGTCGGCTGATTCTGAGCCAGGTCAACACTTTTCTCGGCGAGGCGCGCGTGGATGGCGGGGCCCTGCACATCCCCCATAGTGCATCTTTGCACTCATCCAACGTTGTCCGGATCATGGACGGGGGTCGGCTGGAGGGTGAAGGAACCGTCGGCAATGTAGTGGTGGAGGAAGGCGGAATTCTGGTGCCTGGGCCAGTCAGCGGTCAACGAGTTAGGAAGTTGACGCTGGAGGGTGATCTGACGCTCAATGCCGGTTCGATTTTCAGGGTCAATGCCGGTGCCCAGAACAACGTCGGCGTCAAGGTCAAGGGCGATATTGACATCAACGCCATGAGCACGGTCACCCTGAATCCTCTGGTGGGTAGCAACCTGCGGCTTGCCGAGTACACCATCGTTGACTTTGATGGCAGCAGGACCGGCATGTTTTCGGATAATGTCAGGGAGTCTATCCCTCTGGTGAGGGCGACGCTGACATATGAGTCGGGAGCGGTCAAGTTGTCCTTTGCGGCTGATATCCCGGCTATGGTCAAGCCGATGCAACCGGATCCAGAGCCGAAAACGCAACCGGATCCAGAGCCGAATACGCAACCGGATCCAGAGCCGAATACGCAACCGGATCCAGAGCCGAATACGCAAGCCCCGGATCCGGTTCCGGATGCTTCAGTTGAACCCGAGCAACCTGGCCAGTTCATCTATGCTGATGCTGAGCCGAGCAGGAACTCCATGAGCCTACTGTCGGCGCTGGTGTCGATAGCGTACAACAATGATATAGATCCGCTCTATGCGAAGATCATCATGCTGCCGGATGTTGAGAGCGTTGAGGAGGCGCTGGATGAGTTGCCTGGGGAAGTATATGCATCGACGCAGCCGATGGCCATGGCCGGCAGTGCCGAATTGCGCGGCGCAACCAGTGGTCAGTTGCGCACGGCCTTCAACATGGTTGGGTCCGAGCAGCAGCCGGGGCCGGATGGTGCCCGCTGGAGTTTAGCTGAAGAGAAGGTGCAATCTGAAGGCATGGCGATGTGGAGCAAGGTGCTGTTTGCAAAGGGCAGCAACAAGGGGAACGAGAGGCAAGATACGCTTCCGATTGACTACGAGGGCCGGGGAGTGCTGATCGGAGGGGACGGCAGTCTGTATAAACAGTGGCGGCTTGGTGCTTTTGGTGGCTACAGTGATGTTGAATTCAAGCGCACTGGCCTGGAGGGCAATGACAAGAGTGTGCACGTGGGCTTGTATACCGGCCGCAGGTGGGATGGTCTGGCCCTGCGCACCGGCGTGTCTTATACCCGGCATGACATCAAGGTCGAACGGGTTATTCCGCACTTGTCCTCCCTGTCAAGCAGTTACAACGCACACAGTTCGGCAGCGTTCGTGGAACTCGGCAACCAGTTCGAGTTCGGCGAAAGTTTCTCGTTCGAGCCTTTTGTGGGACTCAGCCACATTCACCATTTTGCCGAAGCCTTCGTTGAGACCAGTGCTGACGGTGAATTCAAGCTCAATGCCCAAAAGAATACTGCGCCATTTAGCACCGCCGAGGCGGGCGTGCACGGCTTTTCCGAATTCAGGATCGGTGGCAGCAGGATAAGAGCGCGGGGCATGTTGCTGTGGAGTTTCGTGCTTGACAGTGAGGACAGCAAGATCGTCCAGAGGCTGGGTGATTCCTACCAGTTTGATGTTCACGGCACTTCGGTGCTTGAGGATCGGGTTGAGATGTCGTTGGGCTTTGACATGAGACTGGGTGCCGCCTCCGAGTTGAGGTTCAACTACACTGATAATTCGGTGCTGGGTACCGCCAACAACCGGCACCGCACGGTCGATGCCCAGTTCTCGCTGAATTTCTAGGAAAATGGCTGTTTTAGTGGGAGACATAAAATCAGGGTGGATGTGGCCAAATGCTTTCGCCGCCTCCGACTCCGCTGTTGGCTTTCCATCCCCCATCGTAAATTCTCATGCGGTGATGTCTCTTCTGCAGTCCTCGGTGAATACCCCTTTGCCTGCGTATTCTGGCCATTATGGCAGCAGTTCCGGGGAGTTGGCCAGCACTGCTGCCGAGTTTCCGGTCTCTAATATTGGCGACAAGCAGACCGCAAGCGATATTGTCGCAATTTCGGATTTTGCTCCATCTTCGGCCGTTGCTGGCTCCAGTGCTGAGGCATCCAGTGGCGAGGCAGAGGACGACACCCTTGCCGATTACGCCAGCCAAGAGGGTGTATTGACGGTTTCTTCGGCTGCGGCTCTTCGCAGGGCTGGTTCCGAGTTCGTCGGCATATCAAATTCGCCCCTTGCTGCGATGGGCGAGCAAATCGGCCAGACTGATTGGGGGCGCTGGCAAGAGGTGAACGACCCGCTGAAGCTGGCAGGGCATTTATCCGGTGAAGTGCTGAATACAGAACCGGCGCCAGTTGGCAGACAAAGCGAACAAGGAGAAAGACAGACTTTCTCGGGCAGCATTGCAAGTGAAGAAAGCGGCGACGAACTTGTCGCGGCAGCGGGTAGTGGGCCTGTAGAGTACCAGAATGTGACCGGTCCGACCGATGCTGACAAGCAGGCTTATGTTGACATGCGCTATGGGATGATGATTCATTATGGCCTTAACACTTTCGCGGGGCTTGACGGGCATAGTTTGGGGGGGCTGGCAAATAACACGAAACCAATCTACGACGCTCCTTTTGGCGGCAACGGTGAAAATCCGGCTCCTGACAATAGTGTAGGATCCCAGCAAAGAACGCAACTTTCCAGCCTTTTCAGGGCACCTTATGATAATCAGGCCGAGTTCAAAAGGTATGTTACCGACGAATGGGCCAGGGTTGCCAGGGATGCGGGAATGACATACATGAACTTGACTACCAAGCATCACTGGGGCTGGTGCTTGTGGCCGAGTGCCTATACTACCTATGATATTGCAACCAGCTCGACCCCCAATATTGATATATGGGGAGCTTTCATGCAGTCAGCCAAGGACTACGGCATGAAAGTGGTGATTTATTATTCATTTCCAGATCGTGTGCTTTATACAGGTCCTGGCCAAAACAGCAATAACAATGATGCTTATCTTCAATATGTCAATAACCAGTTTGACGAGTTGCTGGCATATGATACGGAAAAAGATACAATAGTCGGGGCTTGGATTGATTATGCCGATCATGCTAATTCCTTGAGCGATGCCCGAGCCAACCAATGGATAGATCATATTAGAAGATGGAAGTCATCGATGATAACCATGTTCAATCAGAGAACCAGTTTGGCCGACGTCGAAAATTTTGAAGGGGGAGTTAATACAATTAGTACCACCCATCATTACGGTGAAAAAAATCTCAATTTCCATCGTAAGTGGCAGAGAAAATATGAAATATGGTATTCCTACTTTGAAGAAGACAGGCTGGTTAATACTGCTGTAGATACCCTTGACAAATATGTTGAAGATGTCATGACGTCTAGAAGTCGCAATATAACATATGTGACTAACCATGGTGCTCCTCCGAGCGGGGATGTCTACGATACTTATCGCAGCCACATGGACCAATCGGCAGCACTTTTCAATGGCGGTGGCAGGATAGATGATTTTGATGCCGGATGGGATTTTTCTTTTCGAAGCAGAACTTTCTCTGGCAACACCAGAAACTGGAAATCTTGGGACCACGCCTACAAGACTTCTGAAAGCACCGGTTACTGGCAGAATTCGTTGCATTCATCCAACGAAACCGGTGATTGGGCCGAGTACAAGTTTTTTGGCAAAAGCCTGAAGTTGTACGTAAGGGGCGATGCCAATGCTGGCGACATGGATATTTACATAGATGGCGTCTTCCATAAAAAGTTCAGAAGCGCCGTTGCAACTGGTGATGCCTTGCTTGAAGCTTACAGCACTGATTCACTTTCATATCGAGAGCACACAGTTCGGATTGTGGTAGGCAACGAGGATGAGGGTAGCGGCAAAGGGTTCGTCAACATTGACTACATGGAAGTGGCTCCCCGAGTGGTTGAAGTGCTGATTGTGTCGCGTCCTGATAGCGGTGACACCTACGCAGTGGGCGAGACAGTCGAGTTTATGGTCTATTTCAGTGGCTCGGTAAAAGTTTCGGGTGCACCGCAGCTTGAGATTGATGTGGGTGGCGCGGCTCGGCTGGCAAATTATGTAAGCGAGCCGGGTACTAGGTACCTGATACAAGTACCAGGCGCTCCGCCTCGGACGGGAGATTACATAAGTGGCTCCGGCACCAGGCGCCTGATGTTCAGTTATGTGGTGCAGGCAAGCGATGTAGACGCGGATGGTATCTCGGTAGGTGCGAACAAGTTGCGACTGAACGGCGGCTCAATCATGGTTGATGACGGTGGCAGCGCTGTTACTACCGAGGCGGACTTGAATCATGTGGCTGCTGCTGCCGACGTTTTCAACAAGGCTAACGGTGGTGGCATCGGCAGCACAGCAACAGCGGGAGATGACCTGCTGGTTGGCCAATCGGGAGACAGCAGTTACCGGCTGGGCCTGCAGACCGGATTTGATCAGGTCTATGAAGGATACGTCAAGGATGAATTGTCCAGCAATTACATGCGGGCTTCGGGAGATGCATCCGACGCGATTCGTCTGGATTCCGGGATAGCAGTTGGTGATGTGCGGCTGGCAAGAGACAGCAGCAGCGTCTGGGTGCAGGTGCTGGGAGCGCCGGATGGCGAGGGGAATCGGGATGTGGTGTCGAGCATCAAGCTGGTCAACTACTACGAGAACGAGCAGTCGAAGGTCGAGCGGATCGTCTTTGCCGACGGAACTGTCTGGGGTCGTTCCCATTTGGAGCAGATAGCGATAAGCGGCGGAGCTGGCGACGACAGCCTCTACGGTCGCAATGACATGGCGGACATATTCGACGGTTCGGCCGGAGGCAACGATCGGCTGGTCGGTCTGGGTGGCAACGAC
>JAPORI010000107.1 GCA_026710225.1 Betaproteobacteria bacterium | reverse complement strand
CACCGGAGGGTGGGCGGCCGCACTACTTGCGCAACTCCTCCGGCCGGGAAGTGGACCTGATTTTCGAGCGGCCGGGCGGCCAAATCTGGGCTGTGGAAATCAAGGCCGGCAGCAACAGTTCGATAAGCGAAGACTTCTCCCGGCTAGTCAAACACCTGCGGCCGGAGCGCGCCTTTCTCGTCCACGGCGGCATGTTCAAAGTCCCCTCACCGGCGGCGATTTCAATTGTCTCGCTGCCGGAGATGATGAACGAACTGCTCGCCCAGGATCGAAGCCGGCAGCAGCCGTCTTCGCCAGCCGGCGATCTGCCGGCCAGCCGCGAACTTGTCCAGGTAATCGAAGCCAGCCGCCGCGGCAGTCGCAGCCTGAACATCAATCGCAAACGCTTCATCGCCGCCTTGCTCGGTGCCGCTGACCGAGCAATCGCAACTGCCGCCGAGCGCGACTGGATTTGCAGCCGCGACGAACTGCCGACCTGGCTGGAAGGTGAGACAGCGGCGGCACCGGAAGGCGCCGCCGCCGCTCTCTGGCAGCAGGCCCTGGTTGATGCCCTTGAAGGCATAGGCGATCGGGTTGCAGCCGGAGGCAGCCGGAATAAATTCGGCCGGCTGTGCTGCTACGACGCCTTGGTCCATGTCACAGCTACGCTGCTGGCCAACAAGTGCTACCGGGCGGTTGGAAAACTGCTCGGCGGCGATTTCTATATTGACAACGAAATGACCGACAGCCTGTTCTTCGCCGTGCAGCCAGCCGACTTCTACGCAAAACCGCAATCAGAACTGCTGCCGGATAGATTCGTCTTGACTGACACCCAGGCCAGCCGCGTCGGCTTGATCGAGGCCGATCTGCTGATGCTGCTAAATGGCGTGGTGCTGACCGGCAAGACATCCAAGCAACGCTCGTGGTGGCCGTGGATTTTTGTGCACACTGAAATCCGGCCGCCGCTGGCTCTGTTCAGACGCGCTCAGAGCAAAACGGGAATGAACAACCTGCTTGATTGTCTCAATCTAAACCGTAGCGCCGAAACTTTGCGGCGGCTGCGGCAAGATGCCGACTTGTGTACGCAGCGGCTTGCCGACGAACATCCGGCGAGCATCGCCAAAGCAGATGCAAATCGGGCATTGAATATTGATAACTGGCCGGCAGAGTAAAACCGCACAATGCTGCAAACTTCGGCGGCAACTGGCGCACCACCAAGCTGACAATCTCGGCGGATTGCAGTTGTATCCCAAGGTGATTAACGAATAAAATCACCCTCTACAAAACGCGTAGCCCCAGATTTTCAGGCTTAATTTACCCACCATATAACGCGAGGACCCATAATAAAAAGAGCGCAACCAGAAAAGATTTTTGTTATTTTTATGTATAAATTCCCGATGAATGAGCCGTCTCACACCGAAAAATCGGCTTTTGCATTGGCTTGCCGATTTGGCAGTCTGCTGCCTTACTTACCGGTGCGCTTTTGCAGCAATTGCAGCCGCCGCTGCAGTCGCGCCAGGGCTTCTGGCTCAGCGGCATGAGCCGCGGCAACTCTGGCCAGGGCGGTGGCTGCGGCAGGCGTATCCTGAGCGCACAGCAGGCAGTGGCAGTATCCAAGCAGCCAGCGATTTTGCTGCGGTTCGCGGCGGGCTAGCAGCCGGTAGACGCTGGCCGCATCCCGAAAGGCACCCGATTCGATCAGGTTGTTGGCGAACAGGGCAAGAAAATCGATGTATTCCCGCTCGCTGACCAAACGCGCCATGAAAACAGCGTCTGCTTCCCCTAGCAGTAGATCACCAGGTTTCTGGCCGCAATCAGTTGCTCGGCCAGTTCCTTGGCCTGATCAAGCACCTGCGCGACTTCACCGGCTTCGCTATCGCCGCTGCCGGCAAGCCGGTCGCACCAGGCATGGCAGTCGATCAGCCGGTCGGCAAAGTTATGCGATGCAATCGCAGCCCGATCGTGAGCCTCGTAGCGCAGCGCCTCGCGCAGTTGCGGATCGGCAACCTTGTTGGCCGGCTGACTGAGATTTGCCGCCGCAGCCAGCCGTTCATGGGCAACCGTGCTCGGCAAGCCCGGCTGCAGATATTCGGCCGGCAGTCGCCGCAAAAAAACATCCTCGGCAACCGGGCGAAAATCGGCAACTGCCGCCGCAGTCCCGGAAACGATTTCAGCCACTTACTCCTCCTGCCGCACCGTGCACGCTCCTCCCGCCTGCAAGGCGGGAGCGCCTACATCTTGCTGATGAGGGTCTCGAGCAACTTCTCCAGCCGCTTGAGGGTCGAGGCCTCGACCATCAACTCAGCGCTGTACTTGTTCCACTGGCGGGTGTACTCGTTGACCTGCTCCGGGTTGGTGACGTCAAGCGTCTCGGCCAGCGCCCCCAGGTCGGCTTGCTGCTCGGATCCGGCCGTGGTAAACGGCTGGGTGATTGCGTTCATCAGATCTGACATGACTTTTCCTCCTTGGAGTCGATGCGTGGATTTTGCTAGCCGCCGCGGGCCTGGCTGCGAAACAGCGCCGGAATGAACTTCAAGATGAAGTTGGCGCTGGTCGCTGCGGCCTGAAACGCCTTGGTCTTGAGCGCCTCGTCCGGCGGCAGGCCGCCTTTGAGGGAGCTTTCGGCCTCGGCAAGCCGGCTGCTGATCTCGGTTGCGTACTGCTCGCAGACCTCCTCGGAGGCAACCAGCTGCACGGCAAACTCGCTTTTGGGTTCGGTTTTGTTTTCTTGTTGCATGGTATATTGATTATATCACAGTTTGCTGGCCAAATCCAAATTTTGCTAGATACCCAGTCCAAGCGGGCTGCTCGCGGCCGCCTTGGCTTCGGCCAGCACCAACGAGGCCTGCCGGCCGGCGTTGAGAAAGGCGCGCAAATTGGCAGTGCCGTCTTGCTCGTCGATCTGCCTTCTGGTTACCGTGCGCACCAGCTGCACCCGGGCACCCTCCTCGGAAAACACCAGTCCGAAACTGTTGCGCCGCAGACAGTAGTGATTCCATTCAAGCATCTGCACCGTCGCCCGCACCTGCCGGCCCTCGTCAACCGGCAGCATTCCCAACTCGAAGATCAACCGGGCTTCGGCTGCGGCCGCATACGGATCCCGTTCGTAGATCACGTTGAAGCGATCGTCAAGCAGGGCGACATAACGCTCTCCCTGCCGGGAAACCTGTTGGGCGACCTTGCGCTGGGCAAACAGGTCGGCGATGATCTGGCGCTCGTCGTTCATGTCGCCCGGCTCGCAGCCTGCTGGTTGATGTAGCGCAATACCGTTGCCACCGATTTCATCAGATGCACCGGAATATAGTGGCCCTGTTCGACATCGCCATACAGATCCCAGGCCAGCGACACGTCATGGTAGATCGGAACCTCGGCATCCTCGGCCGCCTTGATGAGCATCTTGGCTATCGAGCCCTCGCCCTTGGCCACCACATAGGGCAGCGGCGTCTCGTCCTCGACATAGCGCAAAGCAACCGCGCAATGAGTGGGATTGGTGACCATCACCGACGACTTGGCGACATTGGCCCGGGCATCCGACATCACCAGCTCGCGGTGCAACTGCTTGCGCTGGCCCTTGATTTCCGGGTTGCCCTCGGTCTCCTTGTACTCCTGCTTGACTTCATCAATCGACATCTTGAGCTCGCTCATGTACAGGTGCCGCTGAATCAGATAATCAATCACCGCCAGAGGAACAAAGACCGCCGCGCAGATGCAAACCAGATAGATGAACGCCGAGACGGTAACATCAACTACGCACACCATGCCGCAGGAAGGCGACAACAGGTTGTCGCGCAGCAAGTCGAACACCACCCAGGCCACCGCGGCGGCGATGACGATGACCTTGATTATGTTGAAGCCAAAATTGATCAGGCTCTTCTTGGAAAACATCTGCTTGGCGTTGTTGATCGCATCGAGCGACTTCAAGCCCTGCTTGATCTTGGCAGCCGAGAAGACCAGCCCGACTTGACCGACATTGGCCAGGATCGAGGAGATCAGCCCGGGGCCGTAGGTAAACAGCGCCGCCAGGCCGATCGCAATCAGGCTAGCAATAGTCAACTCGTAGGCTACCTGCTCAAAGGCCTTGGCGTTGGGCAGTGCGATCGCCGCGGTAAGCAACCCGTGCAGGCGGCCGAAGATCTCGTCCTTGGCCATGTAGAGACCACCGGAGACCATGATCAGGGTGGTCAGCGAGACGATCTCCTTGGAAAACAGGAACTGCCCTTTCTTGCGGGAGTCGCGAATCTTCTTCGGAGTTGGTGGTTCGGTCTTCTCAGCCATCAGCCAACGCGTCGATGAGTTGCCTGAGCGGCTCGAACGGCAATCCGTGATCGGTGTAGATGCGAATCAGCACCGTTATGTAGACGATCATCAGCGCCAGCGCAATGACGCTTTTGATCGGCATCGCCAGAAAGAACACCTGCAACTGCTGGACGAACCTGCCAACCAGGCCGAGCCCGAATTCGGCCAGCATCATGGTAAAGACGATCGGCGCGGCCAGCAGCACTCCAATCGTGATCAGGCCCGAGAAGATGTCAACGAAGCGCGCATAGGCGCGCTCGGTAACATCAGCCGGCAGCATCTGGGGGATGCCGATGATCTGATAAGAATTGAAAATGATGTCTAGCAGCGCCACGAAGCCGCCGCCGATCAGAAACAATGTGGCAACGAGCATGTTGAGCGTCGATCCGAGAATCGATGCCTCGCCGCCGGCGGACGGATTGTAGATTTGCGCGATCGATGCCCCACGCTGGTTGTCAATGAAATCGCCGATGAGCTGGGGAATGAAAAATACCGTCGCCATCACCAGGCCCATCATCACTCCGATCGCCAGCTCTTTCAGGGCAATCATGAAAAAGAGATCGGAACTGTCGATCGGAAAGGCCGGATCGTGTGCTGCCGGGGCGATGAAGATCGCCAGCGAAACCAGCAGCGCCGAGCGCACCGGCGTCGGCAGGAACTGGTTGCGGGTAAACGGCAGGAAAAACAGCACCGCCATGATCCGCGGCATGCACAGCAGGAAAGTGCCAAAGTAGTTCGGATCAACGGTCATGATCCAGCCTCACTGGCCGCGCCGCCGACAAGCAGGTTGCAAATCAAATCCAGTTGCACCAGCTTGAGCATGGCAACCACCCGCGGCGCGTTGGCAGCAACCACCACATTGCCGACCCCAGCCCGGCGGGTGCCAATTACCAGCTTGACGATCATGTTCAGGCCGCCGCGGTCGATCCCGACCGCTTCGCGCAAGTCGATGAGCACGTCGGACACCTTGCTGGCATCGGCCAGCTGCTTTTTCCACAACTCGGGAATCTCACCCTCGGCCAGCCAGCCGAGGCGACCCTCCGGGCGCCACAGCAGCGATTGCTCACCACTGAAGGCGCCCTGATTCCCACCCGGCGACTGCATCTGTTCGTTTCCCTTGCTCACAGCACAGCCGGAAACAGGCTTCCGTTTTCCGGCGCC
>JAPORI010000189.1 GCA_026710225.1 Betaproteobacteria bacterium | reverse complement strand
GCGGCGGGGAATACGGACTGGGGGCAGAAGTCGGCATCTCGACCGGCCGCCTGGAGCCGCGCGGGCCGGTGGGGCTTGCCGGCCTGACCAGCCTCAAGTGGATCGCTCGCGGTTGCGGCCAGATACGCAACTAGACTCGAAAAAGTTAAAGATGAAAAACGTTCTCATCCTCGGTGCCGGCCGGGTCGGCCGCAGAGCTGCCGAACAACTGGCCGCCGACGAAAACGAGGTAACCATAATCGACCGCTCGCCGGCGGCCCTGCGCATGCTGCGCGAACATGCCGACGTGCGCACGCTGGCCGGTGAGGCGGAACGGCCGGCAGTGCTTGACAAGGCCGGCGCCCAGGAAGCGGATGTGGTCCTGGCGACCACCAGTCTTGACACGGTAAACCTGGCCGCCAGCCTGGTGTGCGCAAACCGCTATGACGAGTTGAAAAGCCAAAAGCGCATCGCGCGCATCCGCAGCAGCGAGATATCTTCTGACCAGCAACTGCTCGAACTGTTCGGGGTGAGTCAGGCGTTCTGCCCGGAGCAAATCGTCACCGATGCCCTGCTCGGGCCAATCAAGCATCCAGGCGTCTCCCAGATCCACAACTTGGCCGGCGGCGCGGCGGTAATCGCCGAAATAGTAATCGAGAAGTCGCGCGCGGCTCTGGGTCGCACCGTTGCCGAAAACGAAAAGGCGGTCGCCGATACGCCCTTTCGCATCGTCGCCATTCACCGCGGCAAGGAATTGATCCTGCCGCAGCCGGAAACCCGGATGCGCCACAACGATCGGGTCTATGTCGCCGCACCGGCCGCGGCGATCATGGGGGTAACCTCCTACCTGCACTCCGAGGAAGACAGCAGCAAGCGGATTTGCATCGCCGGCGGCGGCAATATCGGGCTGCGGCTGGCAACCATGCTCGAAAAGAACTATTCGGTAACGGTCATCGACTCCGAGCGCAGCCGCTGCGCCCATCTTTCCCAGGAACTTAGCCGCTCGCTGGTGCTGCACGGAGACGCCACCGACGAAAAACTGCTAACCAGCGAGGAGATCGGCAGAGCCGACTTTTTCATCGCGGTCTCCCAGCATGACGAGATCAACATCATGGCATCGCTGCTGGCCCGCCGCATCGGCGCCGGCAACGTCGCCACCTTGATCAACCGCGACGCCTACAAGGCGATTCTCGATGACTATCCGTTTGACGTGGTGATCACCCCTTCCGATCTGACCATCGGCACCCTGCTAAGACATGTGCGCGATCGATCTTTCGAACTCATCGAGTCGCTGCGCGGCGGTGCCGAAGTGCTTGAGTTTCAGGTGCACAAGGACACCGACAAGGTGCTGGGCAACCTGCTTGCCGCGATCGACTGGCCGGAAGGATCGGCGCCGGTGCTAATCGTGCGCAACCTGGAAAACGAGCAAGGAGCGCAGGTGCTGTTTCCCGACCAGGGGCCGATGGTCGAACTTGGCGACCGGCTGATCATCTACGCGTCAAGCCGCAAATTGGTGCCCAAAATCGAGCAGCTGCTGAGCGCCTCGCCGCTGCGCTAGGAGTTTTGAATTTACGATGCAGCGCTGGCTGAGCATTTTCGATCCGCTCGGAAAGGTGCTGGCCATCTATGCGTGCAGCATGTTCGTGCCGGCGACGGTCGGGATGCTGCGTGGCGAGCCGGTCTTCGTGCTGGGCGAGGGAGGAGTCGACAAGTATTTCATCGCCGGCACCCTGGTGCTGGCGTTAGGGTTGCTGCTGGCGCGCATCGGCCGCGGCCATGCCCACTACCTGCAAGCGCGTCAGGCGTTCATGCTGGTGCTGCTGATTTGGATTTTCCTGCCGATGATCGGCGCCATCCCTCTTTATGACTTCACCGTCAGTTTCTCCCAGGCCTATTTCGAGGCAGTCTCCGGCATGACCGCCTCCGGGGCGACGGTGCTGTCGGACATCGACTCGCTGCCGACCTCGGCGATGCTGTGGCGGGGATTGATCAGCTGGATGGGCGGGATGGGCCTGATCGTGCTGGCGGTTGCGATCCTGCCGCATCTGGGTGTCGGCGGACGGCAACTGTTCAAGAACGAGATGCCCGGCCCGATCAAGGAACAGGAATTGAGTCCCCAGATCGCCGAGACCGCCAAGGGACTCTGGCTGGTATATTTCGGCCTGACCCTGGCATGCGCATTTTGCTACTGGCTGGGGGGGATGACGCCGCTGGATGCGGTGGTGCACGCCTGCACCACATTGAGTCTGGGCGGCTTTTCCAACCACGACGCAAGTTTTGCCTACTTCGATTCGCCACTGATCGAGGGGATTGCAGTATTCTTCATGATTGTGGCCGGGATGAACTTCGCCACCCACTATTCATTTGCCCGGGCCGCCAAAAGTCGCATCCCCGGTCGCAGCAGCGGCCGCTGGCCGGGTGCGCCGCGGGTCAGAAGGATGTTCGCCGTCTACCAGTCCGACTTCGAATGCAAGGCCTATCTGACCACCCTGCTGGCTGGGATCGCAGTGGTGATTCTGGTGCTGACGGTTGCCTCCCACTACCCGGATATTGGCAGCACCATCCGCTACTCAATATTCAACACCGTATCGATCGCCACCACCACCGGCTATTCGAGCGCCGACTTCGGCGCCTGGCCGCTGGCCGCGCCGCTGTTCATCCTGCTGCTGGCCAACTTCACCTCCTGCGGCGGATCGACCGGCGGCGGGGTCAAGATGATGCGCGCGATCACCGTCGTCAAGGTCGCCCAGTTCGAGCAAATCAAGCTGCTGCACTCGCACGCCAGCCAGAACATCAAGATCGGCCAGCGCATCCTGCCGGATTCGATCGTCGCATCGATCCTGTTCTTCCTGCTCGCCTATGTGGCAAGCATTATCGCCTTCACCCTGCTGTTCGTGCTCACCGAACCCCAGTTCGCCGGCGACTTGCTCACCCCTTTCTCGGCGGCCGCCGCCCTGATTAGCAACACCGGCCCCGGCCTGGGGGCGGTGGGTCCGGCTGCCACCTACGGCGGCCTGAGCGAGGCCGGCACCTGGCTGGGCGCGCTGGCGATGCTGCTTGGCCGGCTCGAACTGTTGCTGTTCTTGCTGCTGTTTAGACGGGAAATGTGGTCGTAAATGCGCCTATATGCTAGAATTGTGCACAGGATGTGCGGCTATATACTGCTATGCGGCATTTTCCGATCTCACCCCATTCTCACCCTTACCCCAAAAGCAGCAATCATGAAAACCAAGCATACTGTCAAAACCCTGGCAATTGCGGCCACACTCGGAGCCGCAACGCCAAGCGCATTTGCCGCGACCATCGACGACATCAAGTCGGCCGGTGAACTCGTCTGCGGAGTCGACGGAGGCCTGCCCGGCTTCTCGGCCCCCGACGACAGCGGCGTCATTCAGGGAATCGACGCAGACATCTGTTACGGGGTGGCTGCCGCGATCTTCGGAGACGCCAGCAAGGTGCGCTTCGTCAATCTCACCGCCAAGGAGCGCTTCGAGGCTCTGGCCGCCGGAGAGATCGACATGCTGTCTCGCAACACCACTCACACCCTTACCCGCGACGCGTCGCTGGGGCTGAACTTCACCTATTACAACTTCATCGACGGCGCCGGCTTTCTGGTGCGCACCGCCGACGGAGTCGATTCAGCCCTCGGCCTCGACGGCACCCGCATCTGCATCCAGGCCGGCACGACCACCGAGGTCAATGTTGCCGACTACTTCCGCAGCAACGGGATGACCTTCGAGCAGGTCTCCTACGACACTTCGGTCGCAACCCGGGAAGGATTCGAGAACAACTACTGCGATGTGCTCACTTCCGACAAGTCGCAGTTGGCGGCGATTCGCTCTGAACTCGCCGACCCGGCCTCGACTAAGATCCTGCCGGAGACCATCTCCAAGGAGCCGCTCGGACCTGTGGTACGCCAAGGTGACGACGAGTTCTTCAATCTGGTCAAGTGGGTGCTGTATGCAATGCTCAACGCTGAAGAGCTCGGAGTTACTTCCGACAACGCCAGAGCGATGGCTGCCGATGCCGATGCCAGCCCGGAAGTCAAGCGGCTGGTCGGTACCGAGGGCAACATGTGCGAACTGGTCAGCGCTCAGCTCAGCAGCGACTGCTTCCTGAACGTGATTGCCGAAGTCGGCAACTACGGCGAGAGTTACGAGGCGCATGTCGGCGAGAACACCCCGCTGGGGATCACTCGTGCCGGCAGCCCCAACGACCTGTGGTCGCGCGGCGGCATCCTCTACGCCCCGCCACTCAGGTAGGCACCTAGAGATTTGAACCGTTTGATCGACGGTTTCTCTCGCAAGGCGGCCGCACCCAAATGCGGCCGCCTTTTTTTTGGGCGCGGCAGTAGCGAACCGACAGTTAGCCAGCAATGAGCGGACCGGTTACCATTCCCCTGCACCGCAATCCGGCGGTGCGCGCCTGGCTAACCCAGATAGTGGTGATCGGGCTGGCCATCTGGGCGGTCGCGACCATTTATGCAAATACGGTCGCCAACCTCAACGAGCGCGGCATCAAGACCAGCATCGCCTTCATGAGCGAGGTGGCACCGTTTGCCTTTCCGCTCAATTTCACCCCTTTCTGGGAAATAGTGCTCGGCGAGAGCAAATACTGGGAGATATTCATTGCCGGGGTGCAAAACACCATACTGGTAAGTCTGATGGGCATCCCGGCGGCAACATTCCTCGGGATTGCGATCGGAATAGCCAGACTATCACCCAACTGGATCGTGCGCAAGCTCACTTCCATCTACATCGAGATCTTCCGCAACACTCCCTTGCTGCTGCAATTGCTGTTTTGGGCGTTTGCGGTCTTCCCGATCGCATTCAACAAGCTGCCGCCGGCTCGCGACAGCATCATCATCGGCAATACGGTAATCAACAGTTCCGGAATCTATTTACCCCACTATTCGCTGGCCGCACCCGGCTGGGCGATCATGGCCGGGTGCGCGTCCGTAGCGGCGGCCGCGATCTGGCTGCTGGCCGGCTGGGCGCGTCGGCGCCAGGACGCAACCGGCAAGTCCTTTCCGGTGCTGCTGAGCTCGATTGTCATATGCATCATTCTGCTCGGCTTCGGGCTGCTGGCTTCAGCCGGCTGGGGGGAATTCGAGTTTCCGGTCAAGAAGGGCTTCAACTATCAAGGCGGTATCCGGCCACCGATTCAACTGCTGGTGCTGTGGACCGGACTGACTCTCTACACCGCCGCATTCATCGCCGAAAACGTCCGCGGCGGCATTCTGGCGGTGAACAAGGGGCAGACCGAAGCGGCGATGGCGCTGGGTCTGTATCGCACCCTGCGCCTGAAGCTGGTGATCCTGCCGCAGGCGCTGCGGGTGATCATCCCGCCGACGATCAGCCAGTATCTGAACCTGACCAAGAACTCATCGCTGGCGGTTGCGATCGGCTATCCGGACCTATACAACATCTGGACCGGGGTGGCGCCCAACCAGACCGGCCAGTCGCTAATAATA
>JAPORI010000208.1 GCA_026710225.1 Betaproteobacteria bacterium | reverse complement strand
ATCAACGCGGCGATCACTGCTGGTTGCTGGCTGTTGGCCGCCGCCCAGTGCAGCGGCGCCCAGCCAGATTCGCCGGGATTGTTGACAGCGGTGCCGGATGCCAGACACTTTTTTACTTGCGCAGCGGTTGCCTGGCGGAAGAATTCCTCGGCAAGAAAGTCGCAGGCATTGCCGGCAGCCGGAAATGAAAGCGCAATGAAACCGGCCACCCAGACAAGGCTTTGGCGCAGCTTGATTGGCGCCGCCGCCGGCTTGTGCAACATTTTTGTTTCTTGACGAATATGCAAGAGCGCAAGGCAATTTTCCGAAAAGCCGGTCACGACGAGAGTCCGAGTTGGAAGCGGGCTTGTTCTTGGCGCAGCATGTCAAATGGGCTTAGGCACTTGACGCCAAGACCGGCGCAGACATTGGGTATCTTGATGCGGCGCTTGGAAGTATCCGGGGCTGGAATCTCATGGGTAACGACAGTGTGTTTTCCGGCCAACGCCTGCGCAACCAGAAAGTAGTCCGCACCATTCATGAACGCAGCGGTTGCCTGGGTGCTGTAGTCTTTGCTGGCTATCCATGCCGAAACCTGAGTCAGTGCGGCAACAGTTGTCTGGTCGGGTTTCAGGAAGAAGCTGCTGCCCCTTGCGGCTGCCCATCTGCCAAGTTCATCGGCACCGACCTTCAGTTCGTTGCTGACCTTGTCAACGCTAAACACCTTGCCTTTGGCATGGTTGGCAATCAGCCAGTCCCAGAATGCCGGACAGAAATCAAAGCCGTAGTGCAGCCTTTTCGCCCTGATGAACGCATCGGCATCAAGCAGGTAGACCATCACGCAGTATCCCGAGGTGCCGGGCCAGGTTATCAAAAGTGTTCATTTTTTTCAGGCCAAGCAGGTCAAACGATTCGGTGAACGATGTCTCTCCCTCAAGGGTGCTGGCAACCACCGCTGCCGAGAAGCGGTTGCCCAGCCGCGCCTTGGTCGTGTTGTAGAAATGGCCGCCGCCGCTTTGCGCCCGCTGCCGGAAGTTTTCCAGTTCGGCAGCGTATGCGGTTCGGAATCTGTCCGCAGACAAATATCGGCCATCGCGGATGCGGCGCAGGATTACCAGTTTGCTGACCTTGAAATGCCTGGCCAGGCGGTTTAGGGCATCAGCAAGTTTTTCGCCTTGTCGGTATTGCGTGTGCATTTGCGCAAGCGGGACGAGGACTTCGGCGGCAACCCGGTTGCACCAGCGCTCGATCTTGCCTGTCGGCAGCGAGTCCGGCCGGGAGTTGGAAAGGGCTGAATCTCCCAGCCACAGATGCGCCAGTTCGTGAGCCAGAGTGAACATCTGGGCAGCCTTGGTATCGGCGCCGTTGATGAAGATCAGCGGGGCAAGATCGTCAGCCAGGGCAAAGCCGCGGAACTCGTCAGGATTGAGCACCCGGCTGGTGCTGCTGCCGACCACCCCGGAAATCATTACCAGCACTCCGAGCGCTTCGGCACGCTCGCCAAGCCTTTGCAGTGCTCCGCTCCAAGTGGCAAGGCTGCGGTATTTGGCCAAATCAAGGCCAAGCACCCTGCGAATTTCAGCCGCCACCGTCTCGACTGAGTCAGTTGGGCTTGCTGAACCGACGAAGGCGAGCGGCGCATGTTGCCCGCGGCGGGCAAAGTCCTGATACCAGGCCTGCCGTCGCTGGCACAGATAGATGGTGTCAAGCAGATCGGGGCCGGGACTATCGAGATTGGCGCCGGTCTTGGTGCGGAAATCCGGAATCGGCAACGGCTCGTCAGGCGGCTGGGGAAGAAACAGCAATCCGACTGCTACATGGGTAGTCTTGGCCAGGCTTTCAAGCTGCCTGAGCGTTGGCTGCACCTCGCGGGTTTCCCATTGGCGGTATTTGGGGAACTTGGCTGCGAGCCGGTCCACGCCGATGCCAGCCCGCTTGCGCGCCCAGCGCAGCAGTTCGGGGTTTACATCCACTCTAATCATTGGCAAGCGCTTGTCGATTCAGGCAAAATCCGATGGAAGGAAAGGGAGACTGGAAAAGTATAACCCATCAAAACCCTGCCAGATTGTTGCCCAGTCGCGGGCAAGGCAGCCGCGTTGTCGTTTACTGCAACCGGGAGGCGAATTGTTCAAGCATCCGGGCGCTTGCGGCCAGATCGAGAATCCCGAAGCGGTTGCGCAGATACATTGCATCGCGCACTGCACGACGGAAGAATTCCGGGTCAAAGCCCAGTTGGCTGGCGCTGGTGCTGCCGCCGCAGGCGCGCAGCGCCTGTTCGGCTTTTGCCGCCGGCAGCATTACTTTCCGCAACCGGCTGCGCCAGGTGTCCCAGTCGTCCTGCCAGCGCCGATTCCACTGCGCCGCCGCTGGCGCCGAGATCGCCTTGGTGGTGCAGTTTTGCGCAAAAACAGAGCCGAGTCGCTTGCCGTAGCGCGCAATCAGTTGCGTCCCCCGATCGGCACTGGCATGCAACTGCGGCGGTTGATCGGCTTGCAGGATTTGCTCTTGCAGGCGCATCATCGCCAAAGTTGCCACCCCGACTTGTTCACCATGCAGGCTGCCCGGATGGGCGTCGCCGGCGAACATGTCCAGATAGTGCGAGATCAGGTGCTCGCACCTGCTGTTGCAGGCGGTCGATTTCAACAGCAGCGATCCGAGCCCGTTTGCTATGCAGGCGCGCACCAAGATTGCGATCGACTGGTGATCACCACTGGTCAGATTGCCGGCGGCGGCGATCAGATCGGCCTCGTCGCACTCGGCCAGATGGAAAGGGAAGGCGCGATAGTCGGCGCCGGCGAAGTCGCCAGCGAGCAGCCAGTCAATCTGGATGCAACTGCGACAGAGAAGATCGGCAAAGGCGCTGGCCAGCAGCCGCGGCGGACAGGCGGCCAGCGTCTTGAGTTCGAAAAACAGTCCGTCGGCGCAGTGGCTGGGCACCGACTTCTTGACTCCATCGACCAGGATCGAGGCGGAACTGGTGCTGTAAGCGTTCATCGGCGAACTGGCAAAGACCGAGAACCGGCGGCCGGTGCGAAAGGTCGCATACTTGACGATGTCGGTTATCGCCCCGGAGCCGGCGGCAATCAACACCGGCGCGCTGGTTGCCGCCGCCACCCGCTCGACGGTTGCAAGATCGGCCTTGGCATTGTTGAGCACGATCGGCTCGGCCGCCGCCGCACCCAGTGCCGCGTTGATGCGCCGGCCGAATATCTCCCAGGTTGTTGCACCGGATACCACGCACATCTTGCTGTTGCCGTAAAGCTCGGCAAGCATTGCCGCTTCCCGTCCGTCCAGATCATCGTCGATGACCAGTTTGCCAATCGGGATCGCCAGCCGCTGGCCGCTGGCCGGATCGACCCAGTTGCCGGCAAAGATTTCCCGGTGCGCGCCCAGATATTTTTCCTGTCTGTCCAGTTTGGTGTTCTCCTGAGTTTCCTGTTTGCCTGTCCGGGGTCGAACCGGGGGCCGGGAGCATCCATTTTAATTGACACTGCGCTGGCCAGGCAGCATCAGTTGTGACTACGCAGCCGACGGCCGCAGACTGCTGATTTCGGCAAACACCAATGCAACCAGAGTTGCCGATGCACAGTTTGCCGCCGCCAGTAACCGGATCGGCTGCGGCCTGCCATTGCCGCTGTTTGGCCAAAGCGGCAATGCATTAGCCAGTGCCGCTTTTTCTATTCGGGTGACAAACTTGGCAGGAAGTGCAACTTGGACTTCGCCGATTGCCAGTTCGATCTGGCAGTTACCGGCAGCGGCGACAAGTATCTGATCAATCTGCGCCTGCGCTAGACGGTTCGCTCCTGTTTTCTGCTGAGCCGGCTGATTTGTTGCCGGTTATTTCTCGGTCAGATCAGTCTTGACCAGGCACTGAGTTCATGCCAGCTCTTTGGCCAATACCTGAGACAGGCTGTTGCCGGACTTGATTTCTTGCACATATCTGTTGATTTTTTTGCCGCAGTGTCTGAATGCAACTTTTCTGGTTCTGAAGTCGCGCAGAATATCGGAATGGGCTGATTGGCGATACACGCAGGTCGGAAGAAACTCAATCGGCTCCTGGCAGTCGGCAAGCAACTTTTCGCCGATTATCGTTCCAGCCTGTAGCTGCTTGATCGCCTTTGTGCTGATGGTCTGTTTCATTTCTACCGGGCAGAACAGCAATGCACCATGTTTTTTCACAACCAGGATGGCAAATAGCAAGTAGTCGCATCTTTGGGCGCGCTGGGAAACAGGTGCTCCCGCTTCGTCCATATCAATAATCAGGCTGTTGGCTGGCGGGTCAGGCAGCTTGCATCCTTTCTTTTGCATCCGGCTGGTCACGCAGCCTGCAAGTTGATGCTTTCGCCGCAGGCTATTTAGAAAATGCTTGGACACTTTTCTCCTGCCTTCTTTCACTTAGTGGTCGCCATTCGTTATACAGCTGGCTCGATACTTCCCTGTATCCGGTTTCGTAGAGACCATGCTCCTCGAAAGGGATTTCCGCAACGATGGTTCCTTTCTGACCTTTGTTCTTGAACAGCCATGCGCCTACTTGGTCTTCGCCAAGGGCAAATCTGTTTTGCGCTGGCAACTTGTCGGGCTTGTCGCCGTTTAGGATCACATTGGCCAGTTTCTCCATGATCCAGTCGCTGTGGGTGGTCATGACAACCTTTACTCCCGCATTGACGATGGCGGCAAGCACTTGCATCAACTCGGGCTGTTTGGCCGGATGCAGGCCGGCCTCGGGCTCTTCGAATATCAGCACATCACCGGCTTCGATGCCGTAGCGCAGGAAGATTACCAGCGCAGCAAGTTCGGTCACCATTGCCGATGTGCTGGGCAGGGGAAGGGTGTTTTTCTTCCATCCCTTGGGCTGATACTTGATGATGGGCTGGTTGAGAATTGCCGAATGTTCAATGATGATCTTGCCGCCGATGATCCTGTCTTCGATCAATTTGGCGATTTTCGCCATTTTTCCCGGGCGCGCTGATCCGTTGCTGCCGCGATTGCCCGGCGCCAGCCGATCGGCATAGAAAATTTGTTCAAGAAAATCAGCGGTTATCCCGGACAGCAACTGCGTCTGGGCAGACGCTCGGGCAGAGCGTTCAATAAGCGATCCCAACAGCACATCGCGGGCATGCATTATGCCGGTGCGATTTGCCGGCAGATACCAGGCGCGGCCTTGCAGTGCCCCATACTTGATCTTGTTCAGCTCGTCGGGAAAATTGGCAAAGGCAAGTTTGCTGATGGGTGCATTGGCTTGCGTTTTTGCTGTTTGTCAGGCGGTGCGCTCCGAGCTGCCTGCTGCGGCGATAATCTGCCCTTGCAAATAGATGCTGCTTGGCGCAGAGACTGCCAGTGCTGTCTTGTTCAAGGTTATTTCTTGCAGCAGTGCGGTGCCTTGCTTGATGCGGATATTCAATGCCCGGCCGTTGGCACTTTCACCGCTGGCCAATTCGGCCGGGTTGCTCAGGCCGTAGCATCGGCATATCTCCTCGCCAAGTGCCTTG
>JAPORI010000015.1 GCA_026710225.1 Betaproteobacteria bacterium | reverse complement strand
GCGCTGGCTGTCAACCTTGCTCCTGCTGGCGGCCCTCGCTGCGGCCGGCTGTACGAACTTCTGGGTTGCGGATATCGCGGTCAATCAGGGCAACGAAGCGCAAATCAGTGATTTTGACAAGGTTTCGCTGGGCATGTCCCAGAAAAAGGTGCGCGCCCTGCTTGGCCCGCCGCAGACCCGCTGGGAACTGGAAGAGGAGATCTGGATCTACTATTACCAGCGCCGCGACGCCAAGACCGACGAGCGGCTGAGCGGCCAGATAACCTTCGCCGACGGCAAGGTGAGCAAGATCGAAAAACTCGATCCCAGAGGCGGGAGTGAATAGCGCCGCCGACGCGGCGGCAAACGCGACCGCGCCGATCGCGCTCGGAGTTGCCGGCGCAGCCGGGCGAATGGGCAAGGCGGTGCTGGAACTGGCCAGCGCCGATGAACAACTCAAACTGACCGCGGCAATCGACGCCCCCGGCCGCAGCGGCGCGGCTGCGGCACAAACAGCGATTGAACTGGCCAGCGCCGATGCGATCGACTGGCGGCAACTGGCGGTACTCATCGACTTCTCGCTGCCGGCTGGTGCGGCCGCGCACGCTGCGCGGGCGGCTGAGGCCGGCTGCGCGCTGGTAATCGGCACCACCGGTCTTGACGCCGAGCAGACCAAGGCTGTCGATGCAGCCGCCGAGCAAGTTGCGCTGCTGCACGCGCCCAACATGAGCCTGGGGGTGGGCATCCTGTTCCGGCTGGTTGCGCAGGCAGCCCGGATGCTTCCTGAATGGGACGCCGAGATTCTCGAATTGCATCATCGTGCCAAGGTTGATGCACCTTCCGGGACCGCCCGCCGGCTCGGTCAGATAGTGCAGCAACTCAGACCGGGAAGTCAATTTTGCACCGACCGCAGCGGCCGCCGGCAGGCGCGGCCGGACAATGAAATCGGCTATGCGGTGCTGCGCGGCGGCGATGCGATCGGCGAGCACACTGCGCTGTTTGCCGGCCGCGGCGAAAGAATCGAACTTACCCATCGCTCAACGAGCCGTCTTACCTATGCAGCTGGTGCGATTGCCGCGGCCAAGTACCTGATCGGCAAAAAGCCGGGCCGCTACAACATGGACGACCTGCTTGACGAACTTGCTGGCGGCGGCTAATCCTTCTCCACCTGAAAAAGCCGGCTGTCGAAAAAACTAGCCGCTCTTGACCGGAGCAGTTGGCAGCACTTCCCGGCAGCGCAAGACATCTTTTCCTATAGCCTCGGCAAGTTGGCGCAAATCAGGATAGTCGCGCTGGGGGCGCAGCAGTTGCACCGGTTCGATGCTGATGCGCTGACCATACAAATCGGCAGAAAAATCGAGCAGATGCGCCTCGATCGCCAGTTGCCGGCCGCCAACCGCCGGCCGGTGCCCGACCGAAAGAGCCGCCGGATGCCGGCTGCCATCTTCCAAGTCAACCCAGGCTGCATAGACACCTTCTAGCGGCGGCCGGCCGCGGCGAATCAGATTGGCGGTCGGAAAGCCCAATTGACGGCCGAGCCGCTGGCCGCAGCCGATCCGCCCCCTGAGGCAATAGGCAGTTCCCAGCAACCCGGCGGCGGCGGCAAAATCACCGCCGGCGAGCAGTTCACGCACCAGGCCGCTGGATATCCGCCGCCCGTCGGCACCGGCCAGATCGGCAACGATTTCCGCTTCCAGACCGCTTGACTGCAAGCTGCCGACATCACCGCTGCGACCGCGGCCGTAGCGGAAGTCGGCCCCCACCGTAATGTGCCGAATCCGCAGCTGCCGGGCAAGCAGTCTTTCGAAGTCGGCCGCGGTCAGGGATGCCAGCTGGCGGTCAAAGCGCAGCACGATCGCATGCTCGATTCCCATCCCGGCCAGCTTGTCCATCTTGCTGCGAAAATCGTCTATGCGCACCGGCGCCCGGTCCGGATCAAGCAGTTGCAGCGGATGCGGTTCGAAGGTCACCACCGCACTGGCCAGGCCGCGCCGCTTTGCGGTGCCGAGCATCCGCTCGAGCACCAGCCGGTGCCCGACATGGAGGCCGTCGAAATTGCCGATCGCCGCCGCCAGCTCCCTGCCCGGTGCCGGCGCCGCCCTGCTAATTAGCATCGGCCACTAGCGGATCCGGGCAGTCGTAAAATGACTGCTGGCGGCGGCCGGTGGCCGTCGTTTTCCAGGCATCTGCGGAGTACTACCATGGCCCACACCCTTCCCGACCTTCCCTACGCCCACGACGCTCTGGCGCCGCACATTGACGCGCGCACGATGGAGATTCATCACGGCAAGCATCATGCAACCTATCTGGCCAACATGCTCAAGGCGCTGGAAGGAAAGCCGGAACTGGAAGATCCGATCGAAAAAATCGTCGGCAAGGCCGGCGAACTCGGCGGCCCGGTGCGCAACAACGCCGGCGGTTTTCTCAACCACAACATCTACTGGACCTGCATGGCCGCCGATGGCGGCGGCGATCCGGCCGGTGCGCTCGGCGAGGCGGTAGCCGCCGAATTCGGATCGGCCGACTCCCTGCGCGAACAGCTTACCGCCGCAGGGCTGGCGCGCTTCGGATCCGGCTTCGTCTGGCTGATTCTCAAAGACGGCAAGCTCAAGGTCGTCTCGACCCCCAATCAGGACAATCCGCTCATGGATGTGGTGCCGGCCGAGGCGCAAGGCATCCCGCTGCTGGGCATAGATGTGTGGGAACATGCCTACTATCTTAACTACCAGAACCGCCGACCCGACTATCTGAAGGCTTTCTGGGAAATCGTCAACTGGAATTCAGTCGGCGAACGCTACGAGAGCGCCAAGAGCGCAGCCGGCTAGCGGCCAAGCCGGCCCGCCGGCAAGTTCCAGCAATATTTCTGCGCACATTGGCATCGCAATCTGATCTGGAAAGCCGACTGCCAACTGGCGTTCAGACGCCTTTGATAGCCAATATCTGCCGCCGGCAGCGCTTGCCAAAAGGCGCCGATTTGTGGTATAATCAGTTACACAGGAAAAATGTCTGGACCCGAATTCAGTTCTCCGGTTTCCCCGACTGCAATCGGGCCGCAGCCGATTGCGGCCGAGTCCGAGCTCCCGGCCAGCACCGGCATTTTCAAGGAAGCGCCGGTGGAACTGGTGGCCAGCGGCGAATACACGCTCAGTTCCGATGATGACGACTATGTCGAGATCGTCAGGCAAAACACGAGCCGGATCGATAAAAACCGCATCGAAAAGGCGATTGCGGCTGCGATCAAGGGCGGCCTGTTCCAATCGCTCAAGACCGCCTCCCGGGCGCTGATTCAACTGTTCAATTCGGTCCGGCAACCGGCGAGCCAGGATCTCAAGACGCTGGTGAACCTGGAAACGGTTAGCCAGCTCGACAAGCTAAATGGCAAGGCCAACGCCAGCCTCAACAAGTTCCTGTCCGCCGAACACACGCCGGGCGAGCTTATCGAGAAAATCAAGCAGGACCCGGAAATGCTGCGCGACTTTACCAGTTTTGCCAAGCCGCTCAACCGGCTTGCGGAGAGTTCGCTGGCGGTTGAACGGATGATCGCGGCCAAAAACCCCGGCATCGCACCCGAGGCGCAGCAAAAACTTGCCAGCGACTTCATGGAGGCCGCCAGGCTGCTCAAGCAACTCTACCAGGCCCGGTTCGACTCCCAGGATCCGAACACCGCCTTTGCCAATTTCGGCGAGAAAAAGGACAATCCCTTCGAACAATTCGTCTCCCGACAGGGATCCACCCTAGGCGAGCACGAGCAAATCCGCAACTGGACTTCCTACGCTCTGGCCTACTTCGAGCAGTGCTCACAGGTGATGGTTGATTCGATAAACAATCAGGATCCGGAAATAGACATGGACATGCTGCGCAACGAGATGGAGTCCTTCGTCAAGCGTTCCGATTCTGACAAGCTCATCTTCGGCAAGCAGCACATATTCGAGGAGACTCCCCAGCCCCTAGAAGGAATAACTCAGCCGGATGCCGCCGCCATAGTCGACGGCTCCGGCGGCGATGGCAGACCGCTCGCCGGCGACTGAGAGCCGGCCACCGAGAAAGCGGGATCCCCACATCCGGGCGCTGATGCGCACATCCTTGAACCGGCGCTGATAGCCAACCGACAGACCGGCTTCCCGCCCCCGCAAATCATCGAGCAAGGCACCGGAAATGCAGCCAGCCCGGCTTTCCTGCAGCCAGCCCTGGACGCGCAGCGCCCCGTTTTGGGATGCACCGGCCAGCGCCAGGCTTGCATTGCGGCTGCAGGAAAATCCGAACTCGCCGTGGCCGCGGCCGCCGAAGAAATCCTTGCCGGCAGCCAGGGAAAATTGCGCCTGCAAGCGCTCGGCAACCTGCCAGTAGGCACCCAGACGACCGTCGGCAGCACCAATAATGCCAAATGAGGGCGCCAGCGCCAGTTGCCGCAAATCCGGATTAAAAGAGGATTGATAGGCGGATGTGGCCGACGCCGGCCGGTAGATGCCGGCAAAACTGTCCCCGGCAAAGCCAACCCGGATGCCGGCATCAGTCGCACCCGGAAGCGTCAGCTCACCAAGCCGGCTGCCAAGCAGCTCCTGGGCAAAATCGTCCATGGTCGCACTCGGCTGCTGCGTCCGGCTTGCCGCGTCAGCCATGCAGCCGATATCAAGCCGGCCCAGACCGGTATCGGCATCGGCTCCGGCAGCACCAATATCCTCGACGCACGCCTCGGCCAGGGCGAATACGGCGGCAATGTCGGTATCGGCCGGCAGCCGCTCCCAGGTCAGCAGATAGGTTGCAAATCCGAACGGAGCCGAATAGGATGTCCCGCGCAGGGAAAGCAACTGGCCAGTGCCACTTTGCACCGTGAATTGATAAGGTGCACCAATGCAGTGCTGCGCTATGTTCCGGCAGCCATTGGAACTCGAATGCCGACCGGTTAATTGTGCGTTCAGGCCGTAGTAGAAGTGCATCTTGATGGAAGCCGCGGCGGCCAGCGCCCCTTGTCGATCCGCCTCGCTCAGCGATGCAAACGGGTCCTGGCTTGAACCGTTGCCGGTGCTGTGGATTATCCAGGCTCCGTCCTTGATCTGGCCAGGTTGGATCCGAGAGCGGCGCCGGTCGCTGTCGGTTGCATAGACGAAGCCGAAGGAGAAATTGACCAAATCGGCCGAACTCATGCCCAGATAGTTGGCGGTTACTTCCGCAACCGAAAACTTTTCCGCGTCATGATGCTGCATCTGCAAATAGGTGTAGCGATCCGCAGTCAAGCCGATTCTGCCGAGAAGATCAACAATCTCCCGGCCATGCGCACCGCCGTCGAGCAGATAGGAATTGCCGCTACGATTGGCGCTGGCGTGCTCGATCCCGAATGCGGCAAAGGCTCTCTGATGCGGGCTGGCCGCCGATTGCAGATATGCATGACCGGCCAATGCATCCCAGTAGCCGCCGCCGGCACAGGCCGGCCCCCGGCAAGACTCTTGAGCAGCCGCAACTACGGCAGCCGGCTGCGCCGGTGCGGCTGCAGCCAGATCGGGTCCTCCCCCTCCCCCGCATCCGGCAA
>JAPORI010000220.1 GCA_026710225.1 Betaproteobacteria bacterium | reverse complement strand
ACGAATCGGCCACCAGCCGGTGTCCGGCTTCGCGCAAGGCACCAGCCAGTTCACATGCCCGAGCATGGGTGCGCAGAGCTATCCGGCGCAGACCCTCAGGACCGTGATGGATCGCGTATGCAGCCGCCAGCACCGCCGGCAGCACCTGCGCAGTGCAGATGTTGGAAGTCGCCTTGGCGCGCCGGATGTGCTGCTCGCGGGTCTGCAACGCCAACCGCAGCGCCGGCCGGCCGCGACTGTCGCGGGAAATGCCGACGATCCGGCCCGGAACCAGCCGCTGCAGCCCGTCGGCAAACGCCATGTAGGCGGCGTGCGGCCCGCCGCCGCCCATCGGCACCCCGAAGCGCTGCGTCGATCCAACCGCAATCGCCGCGCCCATCGCACCCGGCGACTTGATCAAACACAGAGCCAGCAGATCGGCGCACACTGCGGTTTTGACTCCTGCACCGGCCAGTCGCCCGATCAGGGCGCTGCGATCGGAAACTTTCCCGGATGCATTCGGAACGGCAAGCAGCGCCCCGAAGGCGCCGGCCGGATCAAACTGCTCGTCGCGCTCGCAGCGCACGATTTCGATGCCCAGCGGTTGCGCTCGGGTACGCAGGACCGCCTGGGTCTGGACAAACAAATCGGCATCGACCAGAAACCGGCGGGCACTGCCGTCCTTATGCGCCCGCTGCAGCAGGGTCATCGCCTCGGCCGCGGCGGTCGCCTCATCGAGCAGCGAGGCGTTTGCATGCGGCAGGCCGGCCAATTGGGCGCTCATGGTCTGGAAATTAAGCAGCATCTCCAGCCGTCCCTGGGATATCTCGGCCTGATAGGGGGTGTAGGCGGTGTACCAGGACGGGTTTTCAAGAATCAGCCGCTGCACCGCCGGCGGCATCAGGCAGTTGTAGTAGCCGCAGCCAATCATCGACTTGCCGGGCTGGTTTTCATCGCCAATCTGCCTGAGCTGCTGCAAAACCTGATCCTGGCTTAGCGGTTGGCCGATATCCTCCATGCTGCCACGAATCGAATCCGGAACCGCTTCGTCAATGAGCTGCTCGATGCTTGCGCAGCCGATTGCCGCCAGCATTTTTGCGCTCTCCTCCGGCCCCGGCCCGATGTGCCGGCGGGCAAAGGAATCGGCAGTGAGATCGCCGGTTTCGTTGATTGGTTGCAAGGAAGCGCTCAAGCGGTGTGCTGATCGTATTCGGCCCGGTCGATCAGATCGGTTGCCGAGCCGATGTCGCCGGAAATCTCAAACAGCCAGCCGGCACCTTCGGCATCCTGATTGACCAGTTCGGGAGCATCGGCGAGCTTGTCGTTGACCACCCGCACCGTGCCGGCGATCGGTGCGTAGATGTCGCTGGCCGCCTTGACCGATTCGATGACCGCGCATTCGCCGCCGGCTTCGACCTGCCGGCCGACTTCGGGCAGATCGATGGCAACCACATCACCCAACTGGCTTTGCGCATAGTCGGTGATCCCGACCCGGAAGCAACCTGCTTCGTCGGCCGGTTCGATCCATTCGTGCTCCTTGGTAAATTTCCTGCTCATGATTGTTTCCTCACTTGTGATTGTTCAGTTGCCAGCCGGCTTGCGCGGCCTGATTTTGTAGTTGTGTGCAACATGCGGCAAGGATACGACTTCGCATTCGATCGATTTGTCCCGCACTAGTGCAGCAAGTTGCGTACCGGCTTTGGCAGCCGCGCTCTCGACAAAGGCGATCGCAACCGGTTTTTCCAGCACCGGCGACCAGCCGCCGCTGGTAACCTCGCCGACTGCTGCCTGATTGCCGCAATCGAGTTTGGCGCCGCGGCGCAGCGGCAGTCGCCCCTGCACACTCAGGCCGACGAGTTGGCGCCGACTGCCTTCAGCGAGCATTGCCAGCACCGCCTGATCGCCGATGAATCCGCCCTCGCGCCGCCGGCGCGGCGAGATGCTCCAGGCCAGACCGGCCGCAACCGGATTGGTCTGCTCGTCAAGCTCGTTTCCGTACAGGCACAGGCCGGCCTCGATGCGCAGCAGATCGCGGGCACCCAGCCCGGCCGGTGCCGCGCCATCAGCGATAAGTTGCTCGGCTAGGGCAACGGCAGCCGAACCATCGGCCGAAATCTCGAAGCCGTCCTCACCGGTGTATCCGCAGCGGCAGATGCGCACTTCGCTGTCGGCAATCCGGCTGCAAAGCGAGTCCATGAAAAACAGTTGCTCGGCTTCGGGAGCCAGTTTTGCAATCAGCGCCGCAGCCTGCGGCCCTTGCAGCGCCAGCAGCGCCCGATCGGCCAGCCGCTCCAGCGCGCAGGCACCGTGCAGGTGCTCGGTGACATGCGCCAGCACCCGCTCGGCGCGGGCGGCGTTGCACACGACAAACAGCCGTTCGCCATCGTTGCCAATCACCAAATCATCGATCACGCCGCCTTGCTCGTTGCACATGAAAGTGTACTTGTTGCGCCCGGGCTTGAGAGCTGCCGCGTCAATCGGCAGCAGCCGCTGGGCGTTGGCAACCCGATCGGATCCGGTCAGTGCGAACTGACACATGTGCGACACATCAAACAATCCGGCAGCCGTGCGCACCTGATTGTGCTCGGCAACTATCCCGGAAAACTGCAGCGGCAAGCGCCAGCCGGCGAAATCAACCATGCGCGCCCCAAGACGCTCATGCAAGGCAGACAGGAAGGTTGAACGCGGTTGGGCTGCTGTCATTAGAAAATAAAAGCGTCTGAAACAAGAAACGCTTCCGCCTGTACTTTTACCTGAGATCTTTAACCCTTCGGTGCCGCAGATGCGAACTCTCCAGACAGCCAAAATCCTGCGGTCAACCGCACCCGGGGAGATAACGGAAGCATGCTTCCCCTTAGGTGTCCGCCGGCTTGGCCGCCGCCGAAACTTCTTTCCGCAAGACTTGCAGCTTGGCGGAAATTCTAGCACAAGCCGGCGGCAGCCGGCGGCGGTTTCGCTCTGGCTTATAATTAGGCGAATGGAGTCCCGTTCTGGAAAGAATTCCCCGGACTCGCTGACTTTCGAGCAGTCGCTGCGGGAAATCGAGAAAATCGTCGCGCAGATCGAAAGCGGAAAACTGCCGCTGGCCGAAGTGGTTGCCGAATTCAAGCGGGCGACGGAACTGATTCGCATCTCGCGCAAGCTTCTTACCGAAGTCGAGCAGCAGATCAAGCAGATTGAGCCGGAACTTTTCAAGTCATCAGCGCGGCGCGGATAGCCGCCGCCGCAATGCCCTGCCGGCGGATGCAACCGACAGCAAGCGCCTTGCAAGTTGGCTGGCTACGACCACATCGGCGATCGAACGCTCGCTGCGCCAGACGCTGCCGGCCGATCGCTCCGCTCTGGCGCAAGCGATGCGGCACGCAACCCTCTCTGGCGGCAAGCGCATCCGGCCGCTGCTGTGCCTGGCCACCGCGGCGATCGGCGGCGGCGATCGGCGGGCGCGATCAGCGGCAGTGGCCGTCGAATTGATCCACTGCTATTCACTGGTGCACGACGATCTGCCGGCGCTGGACAACGACTTGCTGCGCCGCGGCCGGCCGTCTACCCACGTCAAGTATGGAGAGGCGATCGCGATAGTCGCCGGTGATGCGCTGCAGGCGCTTGCCTTTGAAATCATCGGCAAGTCGAATATCCCCGGTGCCACCGAAATGCTGGCCAGAGCCGCCGGCGCCAGCGGCATGTGCAAGGGGCAGGCAATCGACCTGCAAGCCGAAGCCCGAAGCGAACGCGCCCTGCGCAGGATGCACGGCTACAAGACCGGTGCCCTCTTTGAGGCAGCGATCATGATCGGGGCTGCCGCGGCAGCAATCCCGCCGGCCGGCCGGAAGAAGTTGCAGGATTTCGCAGCCGCATTCGGGCTGATGTATCAAATCGGCGACGATATCGCCGACGCAACCGCAACCGCGGCGGCAACCGGCAAGAACACCGGCCGCGACCGCAAACTGGGCAAGGCGACCTACGCGACCATTCTCGGCCTGCCGGCCGCTGCGCAGCGCCACCGCAAAGCGGCGGCAGCAGCAGCAGCAGCCCTGGCGGCGGTACCCGGCAACACCGGCCTGCTTGCCGGAATCTGTGCGCGGGGAGTCCGGGCATGATCTTCAAGGCTCGCAAGCGATCGATTCCGATTGCCGATTTGGAGATAAAGAAATCCGACATCAGCAAGGGCGCGGCCTGGACCGTGAAAACGCTGCAGCAGAAAGGATTCGAAACCTATATCGTCGGCGGTGCGGTGCGCGATCTGATTCTCGGTCTGCACCCGAAGGACTTTGATGTTGCAACCGCCGCCGCCCCGGAACAGGTAAAGAGAATATTCGGGCGCAGCGGGCGAATAATCGGGCGCCGCTTCCGAATCGTGCACGTCCGCCGCCACTCCGAACTAATCGAGGTTGCAACCTTTCGCGCCGCCCCGCTGCAGCAGTCCGCGACTGCAGACGGGCTGATCACCGACGACAACATCTACGGCAGCGCCCGGGAGGATGCATTTCGCCGCGACCTGACCGCCAACGCCCTGATGCTAGATCCAACCGAGGAGATCATCATCGACTACGTTGGCGGAGTTGCCGATTTGAAAAAGCGCCGACTGCGCATCATCGGCAATGCCAAGGATCGCTACAAGGAGGATCCAGTACGGATGCTGCGGGCAGTGCGACTGGCCGCCAAGCTGGAACTTACTCTCGAGCGCAGCACCCAGGCGCCCTTTGCCAGCCTCGGCAGCCTGCTGGCGGCAATTCCGCAAGCCCGCCTGTTTGACGAGACGGTAAAGATGTTCATGTGCGGATACTCCAGCCAGGCGACCATGACTCTCGAAAAGTGCGGCATGCTCTTTGAACTGTTTCCGCACATCGAGAAGTTCGATGCACAACAGCGCGAGTTCGCCTATCTGGCCCTGGGCATCAACGATGCGCGGCAGCGTCACTCCGGCAACGCCTCGCTGGCCTTTGCAATTGCATCGCTTTACTGGCCAAAGCTGGCCAAGCCGTTTGCCGGCAAGACGGAAATCCGCCACGACGATTTCGCCGACTTGCTGCGAGATTGCGGATTGCGCGCCAACCGGCTGATTACCAAGAAGACGATGCTGGACACACACGACATCCTGATGGGTATCTACCGGCTGCGGCGCTTTCACAATACCAAGCGGGCGTTGACAATCCTGTCCTACGCCCACTCGGCGCACATCATCAAAAAGGCGCTGATGCTCGAAGAGGTGCGGGTCGAGGCAAACGAGACCGACAGCAATGTGCTCGACTGGTGGCGAAACCTGATCGAAGACAACCGGCAGCGCATCCCCTCCCTGCCGGCCAAGAAGAAAATGCGCCGGCGCCGACCGCGCCGCAGAAAGCGTGCTGCTGCTGGCAATTGACTGCACATTTGGCGGCCACGCAGCTGCCCTGGTCAGGGACGGTTCGACTCTGGCCAGCGCCCACCGACCGCAAACGCACGCATCCGACGGCCTGATGAGCACCCTGACCCGCCTGCTTGACCGAGCAGCAGTAGAAGTTTCCGATCTGGACGGTATCGCCTTTGCCGCCGGTCCGG
>JAPORI010000104.1 GCA_026710225.1 Betaproteobacteria bacterium | reverse complement strand
TGTTTTCTAGTCTAGGTTGCGGCCAGCAGCCGGGCCGCTTCGGAAAGCTCATCAGCCTGACGACTGGCATCGGCGGCCAGCTGCTGCCAGCCCGGATAGTCGGGAGCGGTCTGGATTTCGTTGATTTCCGCGGCCAGATGAGCGAGCAGTTGCGGCTGCGGATAGTCTTCCAGAAAGTACTGTGGCGGATTGGCAGCTCGCTTGCCGTTGTTGATCTCCCGGTACTTCTTGATTAGCACCCGCAACTGCACCAGCCAGTCCTCCGGCAGCGAACCCAGATCGCGCATCCGGTTGCGCAGCTGTTCGGATTCGGTTTGCAGGGCGCGGGCCTTGACGCGCAAATCATCGGCCAGTCGCTCAAGAGTGGCCGCTGACTGGGCGGCGCCGTCATCCTGACTCTGGGCGTTGATCTCGAGCAGGTCCTCGTGCTCGGCGCGGGCATCGGCCAGCGCCCGGCCCAGCGCACCGAAGCCCGGATAGGGGTCGTCGAAGTTCAATCCCTTCCAGATACCAAGAATCATGCAGATGATCCCGATCACCAGCAGGATTGCCGAATCGAAGGTTGCAAAGGCCAGGCCGATCTCGCCGTTGCGCAAGGCCTCGACTGCGATCTGCCAGCCGTCAACATTCTGGCCGTTTCCGGCTTCGTCAAGTTGCCTTTCCAGACCCACCCGGTAAAGGGCGGCAAACAGCAAGATGATGATGCAGGTGGCGACGGTGGCGACGGTGCCAAGCAGGCCGTAGAACTTCTTCGCCACCTCGACATGGTTGAGGTAGCGCATCGCGGCAAAGGCGCCGATGAACGCGAACGCAACGTTGCACAGGCTGATGACGAACGCGTAGTAGAAGCCGCCGACCAGTCCGAGCGCCGAGGCCTGGGCATAGATGTAGGAGTTGAAGATGCCCTCGATGATGATGATCGACATCAGCCACATTACCGCCGCCGGCTTGTTCGGATCGACAGCTTCGCGGCGCAGGCCGGCTTCGCGGCGGAAATCATCGTATTCAGCCTGCAACTTTTCATAGCGTCGCTTCGCTCGGCGACTGCTCTCGGAAGCTGATGCATCCCTGCTTTTCCCGCGCGTTTTGGCCCGGCGCAGCGCTTCCTTGCAGTCCGAGCATCCTTGCGTCAGCAGCCGCGCCTGTTCTGCGACCGGCTCAGCCCAGCCCCGGGCGCCAGCGATATACTGGTTGGCAAACTGCTTGCCGCGCGCGGCGATCTGCTCCTCGATTCCGGAAGGGGCAGTGGCGGCTGCCGGCGGAGAATTGGCCAGACCGTCCTGTTCGGCATGGCTTTCGACTTCCAACTCTTCGGCCAGTTTTGCAGCCTCGGCGGAAAGCACTAGGTTCATGGATGCATTACCCTGATCTTTTCTTGAAACGGTGGCTTGGCTGTTGCTTGATTACGGGCAGAGGGCCTTGGGCCGGGAGAGGGAAACTGCCCGACTAATCTATGCTAATTATAAGCGACAGGCATCCACAGGCGCATAAAGGGCATTTTTCCCATCGCACAGGCAGAAAAAGCAGCCTGGCAGTTGGCCTGACCCCGGCCGTCCGGGGCTTTCCAGTCAGTTTGCGGCAAGCAGATCGGTGCAGTGGTCTATCTGCTCGAGATACCTGTCCAGAACATCCTTGCTCACCGTTATCTTCTTGTTGGCAATTTCGTACTGCTTGCCTGCGCTAATGTCGGTTGGCAGCATTCCCAGCCAAGAGGCGATTATTGTCGCAGAGTGGGCATCGGGAATCTGGTAGCCGAGCAACGGGGAATCCTGCTCGCCTGTTGCAAGCCGGTGGTCGCGGTCCCTGGCAATTTCCTTTTTCACGGTCATGCCGATTTGTTTCCACATCGCCTCATGGGCATTGGCAGTTCCCCGGTACTGGGTATAGCGATTGAAGATGACCAGATGCATCTTGGGCAAGGGAAGCGAGGCATCCTTTGCCTTTTGAGCAAACGATGCCTGCCGGTAGTTTTCGGGCAGGCCAATTCCGTATACCAGCCGCAATACGTTGCTGATCGCTCTTGCCGAGGAACCGTCCGGACTGCACGGAACAATCAGGCGATTGGTGGCAAGAATTGCCTGTTCGGTATAGGACGAAAAACTCGGGTTGCAGTCGATCAGGACGATGATGCCCCGGCCTTCGTGCGTTGAGCATATGGCATCAACAAGCGTTCTTACCCACAGGTGCACGTTTTTCCAGGAGTCGCCCGGCAGCTCCTGCACCGCAATGTTGTTGATGGTCTGCACCTGGATTTCCAGAGACGGATCGCCGACTACCAACGACAGATTTGCCGGGATGCGCTCATTGAACTGGCAGACATTTATCTCATATGAGGTTTCACTGCCGGTCAGGGAATGCGGGCTTTTGATTCGCTCGTCAAAATACCCCCCAATAGTTTTGCGCTTGTCGATCAGTTCGGCAACCTTTTCGCTGCCCGCACCGTTGCCGCCGAGCAACATCTCGCTGACATTGGCCTGCGGACACATGTCAACCACCAAAACCTGCCGATTTGGATGTTTTTTGGCGTATTCGGTTGCAAGTGCAAAAGTCAGAAACGACTTGCCGACGCCGCCCTTGTTATTCCAGACTGAATAGTATATTTTCCCGGGTGTCATTGCCGCTAGTAGTTAAGAACTTTCATTTTGCCCATATTCTACCGCTTTGAAACTGGCCGTATTCCGATTTATCGCAAGCATTTTTGCACATACATGCCCCAAGGTTATCGACTGTGCGCGATAATATCAGTTTGGATGGCAGGAGAGCGAGTTGACAACTACATAGAAGGGCGGCGGGCAGCCGCGTCCGGAACCGAGGTTCGGCCGGTTTTCAATCCGGCCCTGGGAGAGCCGGTGCGGGAGGTGGCGCTGTCGTCGTGTGAGGATGTCGATCAGGCGGCGGCTGCGGCAAGTCAGGCTGCCGGCATCTGGCGATCGATGGCTGCTGCCGAGCGCTGCGAGATCATTGGCAAGTTCCGGCAATTGCTTGATGAGCGCCAGAACGCAATGGCCGCGACCGTGGTCGAGGAGCACGGCAAGACGACCCGACAGGCGCGGGCGGAAGTTGTCCGGGCGCTTGAAGTGGTCGGCTACTGTCTTGAAAGCAAATTCCAGGCGCGGCAAGCCGGCAATCCGTCAGTCGATTCCGGATCGATGCCCGTTTCCGAAACCCTGATCGAACCGGTGGGGGTGGTGGCCGGGATCACGCCGTTCAACTTTCCGGTGCTGGTGCCGCTGTGGATGATCGCGCCGGCGCTGGCGCTGGGCAACGCCTTCATTCTCAAGCCGGCGGTTGCCAATCCTTCTGCATCCCTGCTGCTTGCCGAGCTGCTCGGTGAGGCCGGCCTGCCGGACGGGGTGTTCAATGTCGTCCAGGGAGATCGGGAGACTGCCCAAGCGCTGATCGCGCATCCGCGCATCGATGCGGTGAGCTTTGTCGGCTCGAGTCAGGCCGCCCGGCAGGTCTACAGCCAGGCGGGTGCGGCCGGCAAGCGGGTGCAGGCTGCCGGCAGTGCCAAGAATCACATGGTGGTGATGCCGGATGCCGATCTTGAAGCGGTTGCCGAGACACTGGTTGAAGCCGCTTACAGCACCGCCGGCCAGCGCTGCATGGCGGTTTCAGTCGCGGTGCCGGTTGGTGACAATACCGCCGATGCGCTGGTTGAGCTGGTCGCTGACAAGGTGCGCGGCTTGCAGATTGGCGCCGGCAGCAGCGAAGGGGTGCAGATGGGACCGCTCATTAGCGCTGCCCGGCGCGAGAGGGTAGAAGAAATGATCGCTGCCGGAGTCAAGGAGGGTGCCCGGTTGGTGGTTGACGGACGTCAGGTCAAGGCACCGGCCGGCTGCGAAAAGGGTTTTTTTGTCGGAGGGACGCTGTTTGATCAAGTCGGTCCGGAAATGTCGATCTATAACGAGGAAATATTCGGGCCGGTGCTTTCGGTGGTGCGGGTCGAGGAACTTGCCCAGGCCTGCAACCTGATCAACCGGCATCAGTATGCCAAGGCGGCCTCGATTTTCACCGGCGATGCGGATGTGGCATCAGGCTTTGCCCGGCGGGTGCAGGTCGGATTGGTTGGCATCAATGTTGCCCTGCCGGTCCCGAAAGACTATCGCAGTTTCGGCGGCTGGCGCGCTTCCCGCTTCGGGGTCAGTTTGCTCTACGGCCCGCGCGGGGTGGACTTTTTCACCCGGGTCAAGACGGTAACCTCCCGCCGCCGGGTTTAGGGCAGCATCTGCACCTCGCGCAGGATCGAGCACACTTCAATCAGCGGCACGCCCAAAAGCGCCGTCGGCTCCGGTGAGTCAATGCTTTCGACCAGACAGATGCCGAGGCCTTCGAGCTTTGCCGATCCGGCGCAGTCAAAGGCCGGTTCGCGCTCGATGTAGGATGCGATCTGATCGTCGGTAAGCTGCCGCCAGCGCACTTCGGTAACCGCCTCGATCACCTTGCTGTATCCTTCGCCCAGCGCGGCCAGGCCGGTATGAAAGCGGCCGCTCTTGCCGGACAGGAATGCCAGTTGCTCAGCGGCCGCCGCAGCGGTGTGCGGCTTGCCGAGAATCCGGCCCGCGCAGGCAAGAACCTGATCGCCGCCGAGCACCAGAGCGTGGGGATGGCGCTCGGCCACTGCCCGGGCCTTGGCCAGAGACAGGCGCTGCACCAGTTCGGAGGGGGATTCGTCGTCTCCGGGCTGCTCGTCGATATCCGGTGCGATCGCATCAAACGGCACGCCCAGTCGCGCCAGGACTTCCCGGCGATAGGGGGAGGAAGAGGCCAGAATCAGTTGTCGTTGCTGCATTGCAAAAAGGGGAGTTGCCAGAGCCGGGCAATTCTAGGGCAGTAAGGTAGAATCAGTGCCGGAAATTCAATGAAAAAAGACATCCACCCCCAACTATACAAGGTAACCGCCAAGTGCAACTGCGGCTTTGAAATGACGATCGTCAGCACCCGCCCCGGCGATCTGAGCCTGGAAGTGTGCTCCCGCTGCCACCCGCTGTTCACCGGCAAGCAAAAGCTGGTTGACACTTCGGGGCAGGTTGAAAAGTTCCGCCGCCGCTTCGGCAGGACCGGCTGATTTGCCGCCGGCTTTGGCCGCCGGCCGCACCGAAAGCCTGCTTGATCCGGGGGCGCTGGTCAATCCTCAGGATCGCGCCTATTCACCGCTAAAGCAACTGCTGCTGCTGTTGCTGTTTACCGTCTGGCTGCTGCCCGGCATGACCAGCCACAGCCCCTGGAAGCCGTTCGAGACCACCATCGTGCAGGTGGTCGAGGAAAGTTATGCAAAGGAATGGAAGGGTGCCAGCCCTACTTTGCTCGATGATCCTTATCCGGGGCCTGCCCTCTATCTGCAAGTCGCCGGCATCGCCCGGCGGGCGATGGCACCGCCGATGGAACGGCACGATGCGATGCGCCTGCCCAACATCCTGTGGGCGGCCTTGGCCCTGTTGGGCGCGGCGGCCGCGGCGGCATTCGGGCGCGGCAACAATCGTTTCGGGTGGCGGGCGGCTCTGCTGCTGGCCGGCTGCGTTGGCCTGCTGGTGCCGATTCGCACCCTCAATC
>JAPORI010000204.1 GCA_026710225.1 Betaproteobacteria bacterium | reverse complement strand
GGTTGTTCTACGGTCTGAACGTGGACGGGGAAACCCGCAACAACACATCAAACGGATGTCAGGCAGTGGAGCAGTATTGCATAGGTGCGCCGTATTCATTGCGGGTTAAGAATGCGCTGGGAAATTACATAGATGTGGACGGCACCTTTGTCTCGACATATGGATTTGCCGCCTACGTTATGGCGTGGCAGCGGATGGGAGAAGACACGCATGTGCGGGAAGTGTTTGCGATGGGTGATGAGTGCACGGTTGATCTGGGAGAGAGTGGCCATGATGCGGATACTGGTCGTGGCCGGCTGGACATAGGATGTCTGGCGCGGGAGGTCTACAAGAAGTCGCAGTTGCCGGCTGAAGAAGCCGATCCGGTCAATCCAGTTCCGCCAGTGCAGCCAGTTGCGCCGAATACGACAGTGACGGTTGCGCTTCCGGAAGTTGAAGAAGAGCCGGAGGTCGATAATGAGCCGGTAGTCAAGCCGTTGCCGACAATTACGGTGACAACCCCGCCACAGGTGGAAGCAGTTATAGAGGAGAAAAAGGAGGAACTGACGTCTGTAGGTTTTGGCGATTTTGCCAATGTCAAGGCGGTGGTCAGCCGCAAGAAAAACGCCTATTTCATCAATCCGCAACTGGGGCCGGACCACGATCCGAGTGTCAAGTATGATGTTTTCAGTGCGATGGGCCTGCCCAAGAGTTCCTACACGAGCCTGGAAGCGGTGCATGCAAATCTGCGCCTGAAGAACCTGTATGCGCAGACGCCGGAAAACAGTCTGGTAAACATCTTTGCCTACCGGCTGTTTAGCAGCAAAGACGGCGATCCGAAGTTCTGGGAGAGCCGGATCGACCCGGCGGAAGTGGCCAAGTACGGCTGGATAGTGACCTATACCGGATGGTCTTATGGACATGGCCGCGGCAACAATTGACCCGATAGCCGGGATCGGATCTCATAAGGTAATTGGACAGATGACCGCCGCCGGATACCGACAGGCGATGGCAACCGGCAAGGTGCGCATGTTCTATGGCCTCAATCCCGACGGGGTGACCCGGCACACTTACTCAAACGGGTGCCAGGGAGTGGAGCAATACTGCATAGGCATTCCCTACATGATGGTGTCGACCAATTCGGCTGGTAAAGCCAAGCAATGGAGTTCATGGTACTACCAGGACATGTATGCGTTTGCAGCTTATCTGCTGGCTTGGGAGCGGATGCCGGAGAGCACCCATGTAGCGAAGGTGTTTGAGGTTGCTGACGGCTGTGTTCAGGATCTGGGCGATGAAGGCAACGATGCGGAAACCGGCCGGGGCCGGCTTGATTTTGGATGTCTGGCCAGCAGCGCGTTCAAGATGTCAAACCCGACCGTGACGGTAACGCAGGTTTCCTCAACGCCAGAATCGACGCTTGTAGCCGGCAAGGAGCAAGTTTCCTATTTGGGCAAGGCGACTGCCGCCAATGCGCTAAAGAACGAATTTTCCCGGCTGGGCATTTCCGCAATGGTCGATCGGAGCCAGAGTGCCTATGAAATCAAGCATGAAAAGTACGCTTGGGACGGTCCCAGTCGTTTCGTGTTCTGGCTGTACAACTATGACTTGCTGCGCAGCATTCACGAGCGCGAAGCAGGCACCCAGTTTTTGCTCAATGACATGGGTCTTTTGTACGGTCTGTCGATTTCTTCTCTGATCGTGGGCGAATCGGGGAAAAACTACAGCGCCTTGTACAAGAAGACTGCGGAAAACAATCTGGTATACATAGAGACCAATCCGTTCTATCTGGGCAGTTCGCCGCAAAAGCGCAATTGGGGGATGAGGAATCAGGAGACATGGCTGGATTCCGGATTGATTGAGAACCGTGGCTGGATTGTGTCCGAGACCGGCTATGATGTCAATTACGTGGCAAGCGGCAAATGGCAGTTGAGCAAAAGCGTTATGCGTCGTTCGGTTGACAATCCGTTGCATCAATTGAACGACTACCGGGCTGAAGCGAGCAAACAGCCTGAAGATTCCCGGATAGTGCTGATGGAAGAAAACTACGAGCGGGCGCTGGCTACCGGCAAGGTGCGTTTGTTTTACGGTCTCAATTCGGATCAGAGCGGGCGCGATCCGCTGTTTCTCGATTGCACCGACTTTGAGGAGTACTGCATAGGGGTTCCGCATCCCTACAATTCGCAGTACGCGTTCGGGGTTTATTTGCAGGCCTGGGAGCGGATGCCGGAGACGACGCACATCTCGGCGGTGTTTGACATCGGCGATCGGTGCACCGAGGATCTGGGAACCAAGGGGGCGGATGCCGACACTGGGCTGGGCAGGCTGGACATTGGCTGCATGGCCTACGAGGTGTACAAGGTGAATCTGGATCCGGCGTCAGCCACCCTGACCGTTGCCGCCCGGGTGCAAGGTGCACCTGTTGCTAGCCAAGCGGACGTGCAAGGTTCCCTGCCTTCTTTCTCTGCCAGTGCCAGTTCTGTTGACCCGTCTCAGCAGAAGTTTTTCGATGACTTCGCCCAGGACCTGTTTGCTCATCTTGGCAATCTGTGGTTGCCGGGTGGCACCGATGCCGGTTTTGCAGTGGGCTTTCCCGGTGACAGTTTCGAGGGCACCTACCGCCCGGCGCACGGCAAGCGCACCCATTACGATTTTGTGGTGCCGTCGGCTCTCTACGCCAGATCGGCAGGTTCGATTGGTCTGATGGGGATGGCGTCATCCGGTGAGGTGGGCATCTTCACCCGCATCGAGGGAGTGGATGTTTCGTTCTCCTATGCGCGCAGCGAGGACTTTTTCGGCGGTTCCGGCAGCGGCGATTTCAGTTTTGATCAAGTCGGCAACAGCCGGCTGATGCTGCACAAGCAGGTGTTGCCGGAAGGCGACGAGCACACTCTGGGTGTGGGCGGCTGGGTTCGTCATGCGGCGGTGTCCGGTGGCAGAGGTCGTCTGCTCGATGATCTGCGGGGAGTGGAGTATGGTCTGAGCATGAACTACGGCTGGCAGGGACAGGGCGGCTTGCGGGTGGAAGCAACCGCCTATGGGGCGCGTTTTGCCGGCGGCGAGGTTGAATTGGCAGGCGGAGATCGTTTTGCGATCGGCGCCAGCGACTGGAAATGGGGTGTGCGGTTCGGGGGCAGTTACCAGTTCTGATCATCAGTGCTGATCCCCTTGCCGGTTCAGTCCTTGGGTTATAATACACGAGCATTGAGGTTTGATTGAGCTTCGAGTGGTTTGAAACCGGTTTACTTCTTACATCAGGAGGCAATAATGAAAGCGCGCTTTTTTTGCATCATGGCAGCCGTTGCCATGGCGGTGCCTGGCTTGGCAATGGCCGAGGCGGAGTCCTACGAGATCGACACTTCCCACTCGTTCATTCAGTTCAGGATCCAGCATCTGGGCTACAGTTGGCTGTACGGGGCTTTCAACACTTTTGACGGCATGTTCCAGTTGGACCGGGATAATCCGGAAAACAGTTCGATTGAAGTGAAGATCGATACCGCCAGCGTTGACAGCAATCATGCCGAGCGCGACAAGCACCTGCGCGATGATGATTTCCTGGAAGTGGAAGTCTATCCTGAAGCCAGTTTCACCAGCACTTCGCTGCTTCTCAACGAAGACGGTCGCTCCGGTGTCATGACCGGCGACCTTACCCTGCGCGGCGTGACCAAGTCGATCGAAATCGATGTGAGCATGGTCGGTGAAGGCGATGATCCGTGGGGCGGCTACCGGGCCGGATTTGAGGGCAGTACGGTTTTGACCCTGAAAGACTTCAACGTCAAGCAGGATCTCGGCCCCGCCTCGGCCCAGGTTGAAATGATCCTGTCCATAGAGGGAATCCGCCAGTAGGCTTTCAGTCGGCTGGGGCTGTCTTGCCGCCTCAACAATTGTTGCAGGCATCTGCGGGTCAAGGCAGTCAGTCTTTTCCAAATCGTTGCGCGAGGTTGCTAAAGTCTTGGCGTGGAAGAATGATGCCGGCGGCTGGGGCAGGGCGTCGATCCTGCTGCACTGGCTATCGGCTCTGCTTGTCATCGGCTTGTTCGTTGTCGGCAACTGGATGACCGGTCTTGCCTATACTGACCAGTGGTACGTTACCGCCCCGTTTTTGCACAAGAGTTTCGGCCTGACCCTTTTTTTGATCATGCTGGTGCGGGTGCTGTGGCGAATCGGGTCAGTTACCCCCAATCCTCTGCCGAGTCATTCGCGATTCGAAAGAACTGCCGCCCGGCTGGCACATGTTGGCCTGTATGTCCTGCTTTTCGCAACCATGATCAGCGGCTATCTGATATCAACCGCCGATGGCAGGGCGATTTCGGTATTTGGCCTGTTTGAAGTGCCGGCGACTATTAGCGGCTTGCCGGGCCAGGAGGACATTGCCGGGGATTTTCATTATTATCTTGCGGTTGCGGTAATGGTACTGGCCGCTTTGCATGCGCTGGCGGCGCTCAAGCATCATTTCGTGGACCGGGACAGCACCTTGCGCAGGATGCTCGGTTGCCGCTGATTGGCGTGGACTGTCAGTTGGTGTTGAAAATCCTTGTGTCGGTGGTTCGATTCCGTCCTTGGCCAGCGCAAAAATTCATCTGTCCGTCAAATCACCAACCCATACCCCATCCTGTCATCATCGGAGCATAAAAATGGCCGCATACGATTCCAACAACATCTTCGCCAAGATTCTGCGCGGCGAGATTCCCTGCGACAAGCTGTTCGAAAACGAGCACGCGCTGGCTTTCAGCGACATCAATCCGCAGGCGCCGGCACATGCGCTGGTGATTCCGAAGGGCAGCTATGTTGATGCGGCCGACTTTGCCGCCGGTGCAACAGCAGCGGAAGTTGCCGGGCTGTTTGCCGCCGTCGGTGCAACGGTGGCCAAGCTGGGGCTGGCAGAGGGCGGCTGGCGGCTGATTGCCAATTGCGGATCCAACGCGCATCAGGAGGTGCCGCATTTGCATTTTCACATTGTTGGCGGGCGTGATTTGGGGGCGATGTTGCCCAAGTGATCGGCTCGTCGGGCAGGTTGGCTGGCTTATAATTATCTCTTCATATCACTTTTTTACAAATTATCGGAGTGTCTGACCAATGAGAAAGGGTTCAACTTGCATCGAATCGGTTACCGCCTTGCAGATTCTTGATTCACGCGGCAATCCCACAGTTGAGGCTACCGCCGTGCTAGCCGACGGCAGTATCGGGCGCTCGGCCGCCCCCTCCGGCGCCTCGACCGGGTCCAAGGAGGCGGTTGAACTCAGAGACGGCGGCAGCGACTGGCGCGGCAAGGGAGTTTCCCGGGCTTGTCGCAATGTTGCCGGCCCCATCGCCCGGGCGCTGGTCGGAGTTGACGCCGCCGATCAGCGTGCTCTGGACGAAAAGCTCATTCGCCTTGACGGCAGCGCGCTCAAGAAGAAACTCGGCGCCAACGCCATCCTGGCGGTATCGATGGCCGCACTCCGGGCTACCGCCGCTTCGTATAACCTGCCGCTGTATCGTCATCTGGGTGGCAGCGCTGCCCGCAGCCTGCCGGTGCCGTTGCTCAACATTCTCAATGGCGGTGCGCATGCCTCCAACAATGTCGCCATTTAGGAATTCATGATTGTTCCGCTCGG
>JAPORI010000168.1 GCA_026710225.1 Betaproteobacteria bacterium | reverse complement strand
ATAGAAAAATACATAGCCGATCCGGCCGCCGACCAGGGCACCGATGCCGCCGTAAAACAGCAATGCATCGACTTCTGCGGCCACCGACTGCCGGTTGAGTATCCGCCCGCCGTGCCTGAGCGCGACAAAATAAAACAGCGCAAAGCCGGCCGCCCACAGGATTCCATACCAGTGCACCGACCAGCCGAAAACCGTGAATGCCACCGGATCAATCATTATCGCTGTCAATTATAAGAAACCGCCGTCGGGCCGCAGCAGCGGCAGCAACTGATAAAATATATCGCGATGGAAGACAGCCCCGCCGGCAAAAAGCGGCGCAGCAGCGTGATCACCGCCGGCAATTCACGAGCTCCCAACCGCTCGATGTTGCGTGCGGTAGGATTTGCCAGCGAAGACTTTGACAAGCCGATTGTCGGAATTGCCCACAGCCATTCCGATCTGACGCCCTGCAACGCCAATTTGCAGCCACTGGCCGAGGCTGCGGCAACCGGTGCGCGCAGCAGCGGGCTGGTGCCGCAGACTTTTGGCACCATCACCGTATCGGACGGCATCTCGATGGGCACCCCGGGAATGCGCTACTCGCTGGTGTCGCGCGAGATCATCGCCGATTCGATCGAAACCGTCTCCGGCGGCCAGTGCTTTGACGGGCTGGTGGTGATCGGCGGCTGCGACAAGAACATGCCCGGCGGGATGATGGCCATCGCCCGCTGCAACATTCCGGCGGTATATGTATACGGCGGCACGATCATGCCCGGCCGGTTCAAGGATCGCGATCTGACCATAGTAAGCGTCTTCGAAGCCGTCGGCCAGCACGCAGCCGGCAAGATGTCGGAAAGCGACTTCGAGCAAATCGAGAAGAATGCAATCCCCGGACCCGGATCATGCGGCGGCATGTTCACCGCCAACACGATGTCAAGCGCCATCGAGGCGATGGGAATGTCGCTGCCGGGCAGTTCGACCATGGCGGCAATCGGCGAAGACAAGCTGGCCAGTGCGCGCAACTCCGGCCAGGCGCTGGCCAAGGCAATCGAAATGGATCTGCGCCCGCGCCAGATCATGACTCGCAAGGCGTTCGAAAACGCGATCAGCGCGGTGATGGCAATCGGTGGATCGACAAATGCGGTGCTGCATCTGATGGCGATTGCCCGCGCCGCTCAGGTAGAGTTGTCGATCGATGACTTCGAGCGCATCCGGCGCAAGACGCCGGTATTGTGCGACCTGAAGCCTTCCGGCAAGTATGTCACCATCGATTTTCATCGCGCCGGCGGAATCCCGCAAGTGCTCAGGATGCTGCTGGAAGCCGGATTGCTGCATGGCGACTGCATGACCGTGGCTGGCAAGACCATCGCCGAGGCGATCAGTGATCTTCCCGCAGCTCCCGGTTCCGATCAGGATGTCATCCGGCCGATAAGCAATCCGGTCTATGAGCAAGGACATCTGGCGGTGTTGCGCGGATCGCTGGCACCGGAAGGCGCGGTTGCCAAGATATCCGGCATTTCAACTCGCAAGATGCGCGGCCCGGCGCGCGTCTACGAGCGCGAGGAAAAAGCGCTGCAAGCGATCCTCAATGATGAAGTTACCGCCGGCGATGTTGTGGTGATTCGTCAAGAAGGCCCCAAGGGAGGCCCGGGAATGCGGGAAATGCTTTCTCCAACTGCCGCCCTGATCGGCAAGGGACTGGGGGATTCGGTAGCCCTGATAACCGACGGACGCTTCTCCGGCGGCACCTACGGGCTGGTGGTCGGCCATATTACTCCCGAAGCGGCAGTGGGAGGACCACTGGCTCTGGTTGAAGACGGAGACATGATTTCGATTGATGCCGATTTGCTGGCTCTCGAACTGGAAGTTGACGAAAAGCAGTTGCAAAAACGCCGGGAAAACTGGCAGCAGCCTGATTTTGAGCACGACGGCGTGCTGGGCAAATATGTGCGCCTGGTCGGATCGGCCAGCCAGGGCGCCCCTACCTGCTGACTGGCACTTCTTCCGGCTTCTTTTGCACATGCCAGGCAATCCGGCCGGCATCCTGCTGCTCACCCATGCCAGCCTGGGGCGGCATCTGCATGCCACTGCCGAGCAGTTGATGCCCTGCCGCATAGAGGGGGTAAAGATTCTCGGCATAGGCAGCGCCAACGATCTGGCCAAGCTGCGCAGCAGCCTGACCGCGGCGATGGCCGAACTTGCCCGCCAGCACGAACAGGTGCTAGTGATGTGCGACACTTTTGGGGCAACCGCCAGCCGGCTGCTTTCCGAAAATCCGCCTGTCCGGCCGCGTCTTCATTTCGTTTACGGCGTCAACCTGCCGATGCTTCTTGAAGCGCTCGGCCAGCGCAACAGCCTTGAGGTTGCCAGTTTGGCAGAACAAGTATGCAAGATAGGCAGGGAAAGCATATTTGCCGCAAACGCCAAAGGCAGCCAGGCACCCTCTCCCTAGGACCATGTCGGCCAGTCACCCAATCATCCGCCGCCAGATAACCGTCGTCAACGACTGGGGATTGCATGCCCGCCCGTGTGCAGCGATCGCAACCGAAGCCGGCAAGCACGACTGCGACATCCAGATCACCAATGGCAAAAAGGCTGCATCCGCCAATTCGGTTGCCCAGCTGCTGATGCTTGAAGCCCACAACGGCACCCTGCTGACGGTAACCGCCCGCGGCCAGCGCGCCCGGCAGGCAATCGACGCAATATCCGAGATAATCGGCGGCGGCTTTGGCGAACGGCATCTGGTGCTCAAGGGCATCGGCAACAAATGCGGGATCGCCTTGGGGCGGGCGCGGCTGCAAGCGGCTGATCACAGCGACATACCTCACTTCACCATCGGCAAGGGTTCGATAGCCGCCGAACAAAGAAGGCTGCGCAACGCTCTGCAGGCGGTGCGCCGGCAGTTCGAGCAACTGAGCGCCGGCGGTGACATGCCCGATGCCGAAATCGACGAGTTCCGCCATCTGCTGCTGGCAATGCTCGATGACGCCCTGTTCAGCAAGGAGCCGCTGAAGCTGATTGCATCCGAAAACGCAAATGCCGAATGGGCGCTAAAACTTGCCCTTGATCCGGTGCTCGCAGCGCTGAAAAACAGCCCCGAGGAATTGCTGCAGGCGCGCTACAGCGACTATTCGCGGCTGATGCAAAGAATCATCGCCCAACTGGATCGAGCCAAGGTTCCCCGCCGCCGCCGGCGCGGAATCAACCATGTGCTGATCTCGATCGAGTTGGGTCCGGCAGAAGTGGTGGAAGCGGTGCGCGCCGGATACGAGGGTCTGGTCGCCGCCGACGGAACCCGCACCAGTCATGCAACCATCTTGTCACGCAGCCTGCTGGTGCCGGCAATCGTTGGCTGCGGCGAGCAAATCTTCGAGCAAATCAATGAAAACGACATGCTCATCGTCGACTCTGACGGCGGCTTGCTGCATGTCAATCCTTCTGACGAGGTCTGCCAGCGACACCGGCAAATCGCCCGTGAGCAAGAGGAAAAAAGAAAGAGTGCAACCCGCCAGTCGGGCAAGGTGCCGCCGAGCACCGAAACCCGGGACGGACACCGGATTCAGTTGCTGGCCAACATCGAGGTCCCGGAAGAGATACCCAACTGCCACAAGCAGGGAGTTGAAGGGATCGGACTTTTTCGCACCGAGTCGCTTTTTCTGGAAAAGGACGAGATTCCCGGTGAAGAAGACCAATACCAGATTTACCGGCGGGTGCTTGCCGAAATGGCCCCCTTGCCGGTGACTTTCAGGACCATGGATTTGGGTTATGACAAGTCGATCGGCAAAATGAGTGCAACCGTTTCGGCGATGGGACTGCGCGGCATTCGCTACTGCCTGCGCAATCCGGAATTGTTCAAAAGCCAGTTGCGCGCCCTGCTGCGCGCAGCCCCGGCCGGCAACATGCGCATAATGCTGCCGATGGTAGGCACCGCCGAGGAAGTGCAAGCCACCCGCGCCCTGATCGAGGATGGACGCGCTGAACTTGATCTGCAGGATCAGCCCACACCGCAAATAGGGGTAATGATTGAAATCCCGGCAACCATTCATCTGATCAATTCCCTGGCCCAAACCTGCGACTTCTTCTCGGTTGGCAGCAATGATCTGGTTTCCTATCTGCTGGCAATCGATCGCCGCGAATCGCAGCTTTCAAACCAGCACGACCCGCGCCATCCGGCGGTAATCAGCGCCCTGAAAGACATCCTGCAGCGCGCCCGTCAGACCGGCAAGCCGGTAACCCTGTGCGGTGAAATCGCCGGCGACACCGGCTTTGCCCGCCTGCTGGCGACCCTCGGGCTTGCCAGCCTGTCGATGGTGCCGGATCGGATTATGCCGATGCGCAAGCTGCTCAAACAGACTTCGCTCAAAAGCCTTGAGCACGCTGTCGGGAAAGCGTGCCAGGCCACCGACAGCGAACAAATCGTCGAAATCATGTCCGGATTTGACCGACAATGACTGATGGGCAAAAGATGCCGCAAGCGACCGGCCTGAACCTGACCGGCAAATTGCTGATTGCAACCCCGATGATCGAAAACGATTCGATCTTTCACGGCTCGCTCGTCTATGTCATTGAGCATGACAGCGGTGGTGCCGCCGGCATAATCGTCAACAAGCCAGCCAAGACCAAGGTTTCCAGTCTGCTGTCCGAACTCGATCTTGAAGACCGCACTCCCGGCCATCGTTTTGGCAAGGCGAAAATGTTCTTTGGAGGGCCGGTATTGCCCAACAATGTGCTAATCATCCATGAAACCTGGCGGCAACTAGGCGGCATAAAGGCCCGGACGATAGCATCCTCATGGACAATCGAGAAACTCAGGGAAATATGCGCAAATGAATGCCAGGAAAAGGTCATTGTCGCGATCGGATACTCCGGATGGGGTGCTGGTCAGCTGGAAAACGAAATAGGCAGCAATTCGTGGCTGCATGTTGATGCCGATCCGGAAATCCTGTTTGATACAAAGCCGGATCAGCGCCTGCCGCAGGCGGCCGCCAAGCTTGGTTTCAATCTGGAGTCGCTTTCCCATCATGTCGGACAAGGCTAAACGGGCAAAGCTGATTCTGGCCTTTGATCCGGGACGGAAGAAAACCGGCGTTGCAATAGGAAACTCGCTTACCGGTTCGGCTCGACCACTTGCAACCGTTGCCGGCAAACTGGACTGTCAACTGCGAGAAGCCGGCGAATTATGCGCAAAATGGCAGCCGCAGTTGCTAATCATCGGCAGACCAGGGCCTCAGTCTCCCGGCTCTGACCGCTACTGCACCAGATTCGCCCGCGGATTGCATGAGTTGACCGGCATCGAATACCGCTTTGCCGACGAATACCTGACCAGCCAGCTGGCACGAAGCGCAGCAGCAAAAAACGAGAGCGTCGATGCTCTGGCCGCCTGCCTGCTGGCTCAGGACTGGCTTGCCAATCCCGACTAATGTCGGGTGCTGTGGCAAAACTTGCCGCACTTGCTAGGGCACCGGTTCGTGCCCAGACGCATCCGGGCAAAGTTGTTGCCAGTCTCCACTGCCGGGCTGGCTGTAGAAGCGCCTGCAAGCCGGAAGGCATCTTTCCAGGAATTGAACCTTCACCAGCTCTTCATATTCCTGGCAACTTATTCCAGCTACCTGGCAGGCCTGCT
>JAPORI010000256.1 GCA_026710225.1 Betaproteobacteria bacterium | reverse complement strand
GCTCCGGCCAAACCGAGTGTCGCACCCCGGATCGAGACCGCGGCAGAGACAATATCTGAAACTCAGCCGGAATCGGAATCCGAGCCGGGCGAATTCCGGATTCAGATGGTTGCGCTTTCGGATCAGCAGAAAGCCGAAGACTTCGCCGCCGATCTTTCCCAACTGCTGGGCATTGACGCACACACCGAAGCGACCGAGCGGGAAGGTGAGCCTCTCTACCGGGTATGGCTGGGACCTTTTGCCAGCCGGGAGGCGGCGGCAACGGCACTGGCAGAATTCAGCGCCGCTGATCGAGACGGCAGTTTTGACTTCGCCGCCGCCCAGATACGCCCCAGCCCCTAGAAGATGCAGGCGGTGATTGATTCTCTCAACAACTTCGGTGCTTTTGACGCACTGGTGGCGGTGGTGATTCTGGTGTCGTGCGGGTTTGGGGCTGTGCACGGATTCACCGCGATGGTATTCACCAAGTTGAGCATTCTGGCCGGCATCTGGTTTGCGTTCTTTCGCGGCGACCCGGTGGTCGGGATGCTCGAGCAACTGGGCATCGGACAACCGGTGGCCGGCTTCGCCGCCCCAGCCCTGATCGTATTTCTTGCCGGGCTGACCGGCTGGCTGATTGCAAGTTCGGTAGTCAGAGTTCTGAAGACTGTAAAACTCGGATTCATAAACAACCTGCTCGGCGGATGCTATGGATTCTTGCGCATTGCAGTGCTGATTCTGGCCGGCACTGCGGCAGCCGCCCATCTGGATGCGCTTGACAAAGAGTTTTACGAATCATCCAAGATCATGCAAGCCAGCGGTTGGACTCTCTACAAGATCGGGGAATCGGAAACAGCACCGGCACCGATAAGGGAATTTCTCGAATCATTCAGATACGACAAGGACACTTACCGGCCGGCTCTGTCGATTCCGACACCCGCAATCGGAAAGGGCATCAAAGCCAGCAGGAAAACGCCGCCACCACCGCTGCCAAAAGACGAGGCCGAAGCCATCAAGATGATCGAACAATCAACAGCCCTCAAGAAAATCTCCGACACGATTGCCGGCCGCAACAATGAGCAGGCAGCTCCTGATCAGGAAACCGAAACCGAAAGGCAAAATCGGCGGCGGCAACGACGCATGACTGATGAGGAGATTCTTGCCGAAGAACTGGAAGCATTGAAAAGCATGGATGAAAAGGCGCTCGAGAACCTGCTCAAGGAAGACGAGGAGTTGAGCAAATATCTGGAAAGATTCAAGCAGCAGATTCCGGATGCGGAACAACTGCAGTCGGACAGCCGCTAGCGATTTTCAAAATGGACAAATGTGCGGGATAATCGGCATCGCAGGAAGCGATCAGGCGGGGCTGGCCGCTCTTGACGGACTGCGCTACCTGCAACATCGCGGTCAGGATGCAGTCGGGGTAGCCGCCTTGAACGGCAAGCACTTCAGCCACCGCAAACAACTGGGCATGATCGATTCCCTGAAGCTCACCGGCGAGCAAGATGAGTTGGCCGGCAACCTTGCCATCGGCCACGTTCGCTACACGACTTCCGGACGCGCCGACAGCGGGGCCGAGATCCAGCCGCTATACGTGAACTCTCCGTTCGGGATTTGCCTGGCCCACAACGGCAACCTTCCCGAGCGCACCCTGCTAACCGAGCAACTTTCGCAACCGGGCAACCGGCACATCAACTCGGACTCCGACAGCGAACTTGCTCTCAACCTGCTGGCTGACGAACTCAAGAGCGCAACCCGACCCGACCCGGAAAGCCTGTTTGCCGCAGTCGGCCGCTTTCACGAGCGCTTTCCCGGTGCCTATGCAATCGTCGCCCTGATCGTCGGCGGCGGGATGCTGGCTTTCCGGGATCCGAACGGCATCAGGCCGCTGTGCATTGGCTCGCGCAAAAGTGCCGACGGCAGCACTGCCCGCATCGCCGCCTCCGAAAGTGCTGCGATCACCGGCCTGGGCTTCACCCACGAGCGTTCACTTGCGCCCGGCGAGGCAGTCCTGTTCGGTGAAGACGGATCGTTTCAATCTCGCCAGTGCGCACCAGCCGCCCTTCTGCGCCCGTGCCTGATTGAGTACGTCTATTTCGCACGTCCGGACAGCATTCTGGACGGGGCACTCGTCTACCAGACCCGGGTGGCAATGGGGCGCAGGCTAGCTGAACGCGCCCGGCGCAAGCACCGGCAACTATGCGAGGCGGATGTGGTTATTCCGGTTCCCGATTCAAGCCGTCATGCCGCGCTTGAATTCGCCCACACCCTTGGAATCCCCTATCGTGAAGGCCTGGTGCGCAACAAGTTCATCGGCCGCAGCTTCATACTTTCCTCGCAGTCCAGACGCCGCAGCGCCGTACGCCGCAAACTATCGGTAATCGAATCGGAATTTGCAGGTCGCAAGGTAATTCTGGTTGACGATTCGATCGTGCGCGGCACCACCTGCCGGGAGATCGTCGCCCTCGCTCGCCAAGCCGGCGCCGCCGAAATCCATGTCGTATCCACCGCCCCGCCGGTGCTGCATCCGAACTTCTACGGCATTGACATGCCAACCACCTCGGAACTAATTGCCCACGGCCGCAGCATCCAGCAAGTTGCCGACCTGCTCGGAGCCGATTCGCTTACTTATCAGGATCTTGCCGACCTGCAAGAGGCAGTGCGCGAATCAAGCGATGCCGCCATGGACGGCTTTGACGCATCCTGCTTCGACGGCCACTACGTAACCGGCGACATCGGCGGCAAGGCTGCCCCGGCACCCCGCCTGCTGAAGCGGCAGCAGGCGAAAGCACGCGCCGCGGCTTGAAAGATGGCCAGCAAGTCCAGCGGCAGTTTCGCAACCCGGGCGGTGCGCGCCGGTCAGACCCATACGGCTGAAAACGAGCAGTCCGAGCCGCTTTTTCTGACTTCAAGCTTTCGCTTTGCCAGTGCCGAGCAGGCTGCCGCCCGCTTTGCCAATGAAGAGGAAGGCAACATCTACTCGCGCTTTACCAACCCGACCGTCCGGCTGTTCGAGCAGCGGCTGGCCGCCCTTGACGAAGCCGAGGACTGTCTGGCGACCTGTTCGGGAATGGCTGCGATCATGGCCGCGATCATGGGCATATGCCGCGCCGGCAGCAGACTGGTGGCATCTTCCCAGTTGTTCGGAGCGACTTTCAATCTGCTGGAGAACTACTTCGCCAAGTTCGGAGTCGAGGTGGTGATCGTGCCCGACAGCGAAACCGATTCCTGGAAAAAGGCCACCGGCAGCAAGGCCGACTTGCTGTTTCTGGAATCTCCTTCCAACCCGCAACTGGAGGTCTACGACATCGCGGCAATCGCCGACATCGCTCACCGGGCCGGGGCATTGCTAATGGTTGACAACTGCATCTGCACCCCGGCCTTGATGAAGCCGCTGGAGTTGGGGGCGGACATTGCGATGTACTCGGCAACCAAGTATCTGGACGGCCAGGGACGCGTGCTCGGCGGGGCACTTACCGGAAAATCGGAAATCCTGCGCGAACGCGTCTTCCCGTTTCTGCGCTGTGGCGGTCCGGCGATGTCGCCGTTCAACGCCTGGACGCTGGCCAAGAGTCTGGAGACGCTGCTAATTCGCATTCAGGCAATGTCGGCAACCGCCGACAGTCTGGCTCACTGGCTGACCGAACAGCCGACCGTCACCTGCGTAAACTACCCGTTCTCGCCCGGCTACCGGCGGCTGGATCTGGCTCGCCGCCAGCAGACTGCCGGCGGCGGGCTGGTTTCCTTTTCAATCGCCGGCGGCCAGCCAGCCGCATTCAGGGCGATAAACGCCACCCAGCGCTTTTCGATCACCGCCAACTTCGGCGATGCCAAGGCAACCATCTGTCATCCGGCTTCAACCACTCATTCCCGGATCGACGCCCAAGCGCGGGCACAGGCCGGAATCGACGACGGGATGATCAGAATCTCGGCTGGCCTTGAAGATCCTGCCGACTTGCGCGAGGATCTCGAACGCATCCTGGCTGCCGGCCAGAACGCGGCTGCCACCTGACCTGACACTATGAAGTCAAAAGCCCTCGCCTGGCTGGCTGCGCTGGCGCTGACCTTTGCATCGGCGGCCGAACCGCTTGCGGTGCGCGCGCAGCCGTTCATAAGACAGATGGCTGACAAGCACGGATTCGATGCTGGCGAACTTGAAAAGTTGTTTGCCGATCTGGAGCCGGATGAGCGGGTAATAAAGCTCATCAGCCCGCCAGATGCCGGCGGCCGGCCGCCGGTGTACTGGAGCGAATACCGCGACCGGCACATCAACGGCCGGATAATCCGCGCCGGCATGCGCTTTTTGCGCGACCACTCCGGACTGCTCGCCCGAGCCGAAGACGAATACGGTGTGCCGCGGACAATCATCGCGGCGATCATCGGGATCGAAACCCGCTACGGAAGTTACCTGGGCGATTTCTTGCTGCTCAGATCACTTGCCACTTTAGGCTTTGATTATCCACCCCGCGCCGAATTCTTTCTGGGTGAACTCGAGCAGCTGCTGCTGCTGGCCCGAGAAATGCAAATCAGCCCGGCCGATTTGCAAGGATCATACGCCGGTGCATTCGGGATGCCGCAGTTTCTTCCCACCTCGGCGAGAAACTGGGCGGTAGATTTTGACGGCGACGGCACCGTCGATCTGTTTTCTGCCGCCGATGCAATCGGCTCGGTTGCCAACTTCCTCAAGCAGCACGGCTGGGCACGCAAGACTCCGGTGGCATTCAAGGTGAGCCTGCAATCTGGGGCAACTCCCGAGCGGCTGCTCGGCGAAGACATCATCCCCGAGCATGATCAAAATGCCTTTGCCGCCGCCGGGATAATTATCAACTTCGGCTCCGATCTTCCCTACCAGGGTCTGATGACCTTGGTTGATCTGGTTGAAGAGGATCAAGAGGATGAATACCGGGCTGGCACTGGCAACTACTACGTCCTGACCCGCTACAACCGCAGCAACAAATACGCGATGGCAGTGCTCGATCTTGCCGACGAATTCGCCAGCCGACTCAAATGATTACGCTTTGCAATCGGCAATGGGTGAAAAAAATCGCCCTCATCGGCAGCTTGCTGATGCCGGCCATGCCCGCTGCCGTCTACGGCTGCGACTTGACTTCGGAGACATTCTTCGCCCAGGCCGATGTTGAGGAGGCTATCCGCTGCATCAAAAGAGATAAAAACGTCAACGGCCGCAACCTGCTGGGGATGACACCACTGCATATAGCAGTCAATTCACCGCCAAAGGTAATTGCAGCCCTGATCAACGCCGGCGCCAAGGTCAACAGCCGCACCCCGCAAGGCTTCACGCCGCTGAACTGGGCGGCCCGGCACAACGCCAGAGCAGCCATTGCGGTTCTGCTTGCTGCCGGTGCCAAGGTCAACAGCCGCGATGAGGTTGGCTTGACGCCGCTGCACTGGCTGATTTTCGCCAATGCAGAACCGGAAACGCTCGAGACGCTAATTGATGCTGGCGCCGATCTCAACAGCCGCAACCATGAAGGCTTCACACCCTTGCATCTGGCATACATCAACAATTCGGATCCGGACACGATCGAGATACTGATCGAGGCCGGCGCTAATGTTGTCGCTGCCGACAAAAGCGGCAGAATACCGATTGACTACCTGAGGAAATGATGTCTCCCGG
>JAPORI010000028.1 GCA_026710225.1 Betaproteobacteria bacterium | reverse complement strand
CGCCTGCGAAAAATCTTGCGCCTGCACCACCTGTCACGTAATCGTGCGCAGCGGATTTGATTCACTAAACGAAGCGACTGAGGATGAAGACGACTTGCTTGACAAGGCTTGGGGTCTGGAACAGGAATCGCGCCTGTCCTGTCAGGCGCTGGTTGCATCCGAGGATTTGACCATTGAAATCCCCCGCTACACGATCAACCACGCCAAGGAAGACCATTAACCGATGCGCTGGAGCGACACCCGAGAAATAGCAATCGGCCTGACCGACGCCCATCCGGACGTCGACCCCCTGCAAGTGCGCTTCACCCAGATGCACGAGTGGATCTGCGCTCTGGACGGCTTTGCAGACGACCCACAGGCCTCCAACGAGCGGATTCTCGAAGCCATCCTGACTGTCTGGCTGGAAGAGGCGGCAGACTAGCCACCTCTTTTTTGCTCCCCCACCCATAAAGCCTGCCTCATGACCTACTATGCGGCCGCATTCGTGCTCGGCTCGATACTGGGCAGTTTCACAAATGTCGTAATCTACCGCCTGCCGGAAATCGCCGCCGCCGGTATCCGTCCGGATGCAACCCGCAGTCTGCTGTTTCTGGCCGCCCCGCTGTCGTTTTGCCCCAATTGCAACACCCCCATCAGGCCATGGTATAACATCCCGATTGTCAGTTACCTGTGGCTGCGCGGCAAGGCAAACTGCTGCGGCCATCCCATATCGATCCGCTACCCGATTGTCGAATTGCTCGGAGCGATGATTGTCATGCTTTGCTACTGGCGCTTCGGACTGTCCTGGCCGGCGGCCGCCGCGGTAATCATGTGCTTTTTGCTGCTGGTCGTATCCTGGATCGACTGGCAGACCTACCGCCTGCCCGACATTCTGGTTAACCTGCTGCTGTGGGGAGGACTGTTCGTCAACCTCTCCGGCCAATTTGCACCCCTGCCGGAAGCGGTGCAGGCCGCCTTTGTCGGTTATCTGGGAATGCAGTTGTTTGCAACCGGGGGGCGGCTGGTAATCGGCAAGCAGATTCTCGGCGAGGGAGATCCGAAACTGGTTGCCGCGATCGGCACCTGGCTGGGCCTGGTTCCGATGGCTTTCGTGGTGGTGATTGGCTGTGCATTGGGATCAGTCTGGGGAATGGCAGTCTGGCTGACCCGCGGCCGGCGCAAACGCGATCTTTTCCTGCCTCTTGGGCCTTTTCTGAGCTTGGCGGCAATCCTGATGCTGATGGCCGGCGATGCGATCACCAGCCTGTATCTGGATTTGGGTCAATGAATGAAGCCAGGCAGGAAATTCCGTTTGTCGGCCTGACCGGCGGGATTGCCAGCGGCAAGTCGCTGGCTTCGGCCGAGTTTGCCAGCCTCGGCATTGCCATCGTTGATGCCGACGATATCGGACACGAACTGCTTGGCAAGCCGGGACAGGCAGCCAGCCAGATAGGCCGCGAATTCGGGGCAGAATACATAACCGCCAACGGACATGTCGATCGCGATGCATTGCGCGGCATAGTTTTCACCGACGAAGGAGTGCGCCGGCGTCTGGAATCGATAATGCACCCGCTGATCGAAAAGGAATGCATCCGCCAGATGAAGACCAGTGAGGGGATATACGGCCTGCTGGTCGCTCCACTGCTGTTCGAAACCGAATTTCTGCTCGAACGTCTCGAACGGGTGCTGCTAATCGATGTCGATCGGGACATTCAGATGCAGCGCGGGATAAAGCGCGGCAAGTTCACCGAAAAGCAGTTGCAGGCTGCAATCGAGGCGCAGATGGGCACAGAGGATCGCCGCCACTGCGCCGACGACGTGATCCTCAACAATGGCACCTCGGATCAGTTGCGAGAACTGGTGCGCAAGCAGCACGAACAATACGCCCTTCTGTTTGCCAGATAAATACAAACTCCCGGCAAGGTGCAGTCTTGCCAGCTTCATCGTTTCCACATGCCGGATGCCCAAATTGCATCAGCCGAACGGAAATAATGGGGAAACCGGGTGGTCCTGGATTATAATTGTGAGCGTATATTCCCAAATTCACACCAACCACCGCCATGCAAAAGACACCCATTGTAATTCTGGCCTCATCGCTGTGCCTTGCAGCTTCCCCTTCGCTGGCAAGCGATTTCGTAGATCGCGCCCGGATCGTGGAAACCAGCCCGGTGGTTGAAACCGTGCGTGCCGCCGGATACCGCAATGGCACCTGTGAAGTCCAGCAAAGTTACGCCTACCGCGATGACAGCACCGGCGAGAAAATCGTCGGCGGCCTGCTCGGCGCTGCCGCAGGCAGTGCTTTCGGCAAGGGCGGCGGCAAGCGCGCCTCGGCGGCAATTGGCGCAGTGGTGGGCAGCCAGTTGGCCGATAAGGAAGGCGAATTCACCGGCGAAGAACTGCTCGGTGCAGTGCTCGGCGGCGCTGCCGGCAGCCAGATCGGCAAGGGCAGCGGCCGCACCGCCGCTACCGCGATTGGCGCGCTCAGTGGCAGCATGATCGCCGACCGCATGACCCGCACCGACCGGACTCAAGCATATTCGCGCAGCGAATGCACCCCCGGTTCGACCCTGCGCAAGGCAATAACCGGCTATGAGGTAACCTTTGAATACGGAGGGGTTCAATCCACCGGCTATCTTCCCTACCGGCCCGAAGGTGAATATGTTGACATTCATGTCAATGTAGAACTGCTTGAAGACCGAACCCAGAGCCGCCGCCGCTGAAGCCCAGAGCACGGCCATTAAAATGTCTTGCTGTTCCAATTCCCTGTTGCCCTTGACCAGGGTGGGGGGGGGTACTGCTGGTACTAGTTATAACCAAGGATATTCTGGCCGGAAAAGCAGAATATCACTCGGATGCATGTGCAATAGGCTGGGGCTGGATTGCTGGGTAGCCGCAGAAAAAAGCCATGCCAGACATTTGGTTATTCAGGCGACCTGAGAGGGCATTTCCTGCTGGGACAAGGATAAAATCACTAATACAAACCGCGAAGCACCCTTAATGAACAAGGAAAAGTTGCATAACGAGATTATTGATTTGCTGAAAATCCATCTGCAAATAACAGATGTTCATGGCCCGGTAATCAAGCATGAAACTTTTGGCTGGGACTCCATAAAGCACTTGATGCTTTGCTTTGCCCTGGAAGACAAGTACAACGTCAGTTTCACAAAAGAGGAATTAGCCGAAATAAATTCCTCGGAGATTGCCGCAGAAATTGTCTTTTCTAAAGTTCAGGGCAACGAATAGGATGCAGCAAGACTACAAGATTGACGGATACGTTTTTCGGTTGCGTCATGCCACCATGGATGATGCACCGTTTATTGTCAATCTGCGCAGCAATCAGCCATTTCTTAATTCAGGCTCTTCAACCATTGAAGAGCAGAAAGCTTGGTTGCAAAATCACTATGCACAGCCAAGTGCCTATTACTTCATTATTGAAGAGAAACATAGCCAGCAAGCGCAAGGGACTTTTCGCGCGACCATTATTCCTCAAGGCTCAAGGGCAAAGTTAGATAGCTGGGCAATTTTGCCTGGTTCACTGGCTGCCACGGAAAGCCTGTTGCTTATGGGCAGATTCGTGTTCACAACATTGAATCTGAACGCATTTGAAGCCTTGGTAATCAAACAAAATATTGAAGCATTATCAGCATACAAGTTAATTGGAGCAAAAAAAATAGCGGAAAAAACCACCATCACAAGAGGCAAGACATATGGTTGTGAAGTGCTTGAATTGACCAGTCAAGTATGGGGAAAGCAAAGCAAAATTCTGGAAGAATTGTCCATGCGCACTGCACAAAAATATCTCTCTGCCTCTCCAAAAAAGCAATGCAAGTAAAACTTCTAATACTGATAGCATAAGCGTTCGAAATCGAGTTTGGCTCTATGAGAAATCAACATGGGTTTTTATTGAAGGGGGAATTTCAAAAGCACTAACCCGATCTTTGGAGAAAGTTTTTGTTGTTGCAAGTGTATCCTTGTTGCCAGCAAGGCTTTCCAACCAAGCCAAAGCAGGTTGATTGCGAGGACCGACAGTGTATTTAAATGCAACGCGTTTGCATTTCTTGAAATTTTCCATAATCTTGATAGCCCCCAATATCATCGAATTCTCAAGGCCCCTGCCCAGAGCCCGGCAACTTATACATGCTTCCTCAATGACCAGGACATCGACTTTCAAAACACCGGCAACCATGCATATAATGCCGCTGTCACTTAAGTAATCCACAAGTGCGACTGACACCACGTCTGAACAAGGATCTTCAATTAGTGCCGATATCTCAACTTGATTTATTCGCGACAAAGACAAATTAAACTGATTAGTGCGCATGGAAAGCTGGTCAAGTCTTTTGACTTGCTCTACTGAATTCAAATGAAAATGCAAAGACACGCTTAAACTGGCAAAATAATCATTTTCGTCAACTGAATTTTGTGCTATCTGCCGGCGAGCCTGCTGCACTTGCAAATCTTTCAAACGCAATGAATCTTCCTTGCTAGTAGACACTTTTGACAACCCCGGGAAAAATTCAATTGTTCGCGCTGTAATAGAAGCATCGGCTTCAGCAACAATCAATTTCACTTGCGGGAGTTGAGCCGCCATGGCAACTATTTCACCGGGGTTATCGTCAACAAAAACAAATGAATCCACAGAAATCCTCAAATATTCGGCAGCTTGCTGCAAATACTCCGCCTTGCTCTGCCAGCCCGCAGCAATGAATGCAAAATCTTGCAAGCGCAGGCAAGAACTGTATCCTGAAGCAAACATGTTGCGTACATCTTTGTCTTCATTATGAGTTACAAGCACTAATAGTATTCCCTGTTCCTTACATTTCAGCAGTTGCCTGTGAAGAATTTCGTGTTTTTCCGTTACTACTATTCCAGAGACTTTATCCTCACCCAATATGCCTTTGTGCATGGTATCATCCAAATCAACAGCAATAGCTTTTATTGGCGGCAAAATATGCCCGCCAATCAACCTCGCCAACTCTCTTGCAGACAACATCTGAGCTGTTTTACTCAGGGGAGTGCCGCCAATCTCGACCATCCTTGCGGATTTTTTGTGCGCATCAAAAACCTGTAGGGATGAATACAGATCGAAAAAATCAATGCCCGCGACTTTCTTGCATTGTCTGGATAACCCAATTCGTCTTTCTTCATTGTCGCTCCAAATTGCAGCAATTATGGGGATATTGCACCGAGAAACAATTTTTTCGCACTGATTTGCAAACCAGAAAGACAATTCATCAGCGGAGATTTTATAGAGACTGTCTTCCATCCAAATCAACACCAGATCTGCATTTTCAGCATCGCGAAATGCAAATGTGTTGTCGTATTCGTGTATTGAAAAATCAACCTCCAGACCGCCAAAACGCAGATACTGCTTGACAATTTCAGAGACAATCTCAAAATTGTGATTGCGCAAGACACATATCTTGCATGAGACATCTCCAGCAGGAAGAGAATTCCTGATAATGCCTTCCCAATTCATGATAGAAGCAAACAGGCATTGCTGAGATTGAGCCCTATGCTGAATTGCTTTTAACATATTTGTTTTTTCCAGATGCAATTTATTGTGCATTAGCATAAAAAAGCGGCTTAAGACGCAAAATGATGCGCATTGCATAAAAGACTATATGTCGGACATAGGAGTGGTCGCGCAATTTGCCGC
>JAPORI010000033.1 GCA_026710225.1 Betaproteobacteria bacterium | reverse complement strand
GTTCTTGATGCGCAAACGCCGGCGGGCACCAGGATCGGTGCGCCGCTGGTTGCGGTTGATGCTGAGGGACAGGAAATTGTTTACAGCATCACCGATGCCAGCGGCAGATTTGGCATCGATCCGCAAACCGCCCAGCTTTCGCTGACAGTTGCAACCAATTTCGACTATGAGGTGCTGCCTGATGGAGTGTTCACGACGATTGTCGTGCAGGCACAGGATGCGCTGGGAGCGCTAGCCAGCAAGGGGGTTGCCGTACGGGTGGCAAACATCAACGAAGCCAGGCGGGTTGCGCCGCTGGCCGATCAACTCGCTACTGCCGGCGAGGACTTTTCCTACAACCTCGGGCTGATTAAAGACGGCAGCACAATCATCCGCCATTTCCTTATCAAGCCGGTCTGGCTGCAACACAGGGTGCAAGGCAACTACTTCAATGTTTACGCCAGCGGCGATGTGCTGGCTGCCCATATCGGCACCTATACCGTTTCGGTACTGGTTTTTGAAGGAGCCTCGCCGCGCGGCTGGCAGCAGTTTGCTCTCACCGTTATCGAACCGGGCCGGATAGTCGTCTCCGGCAACCCGGCGCTGAATTTTGCCAGGCGGCAGGGTGATTTTGCACTCCGGCTGGGCAGTCGTCCGCACGCTAGGCCAGTGACCGTTGCCGTGTCAGGTGCCGGGGAAGTCGAGCTTTCACCGCAACAGCTGGTCTTTGCGCCGGATGACTGGAATGTCTTGCAGACGGTTGCGGTTGCGGTGCGCCCGACATTATGGCTGGGCGAGCGGGATCACGATTATGAGATTACCCTGGCGGTTGCCGATCCGGATCGCGGTGATCTGAGCTACCGGGATGCTGATGCGGTGGTGATGACCAATGCCTATCTGGCCAATCAGGCGCCCCGCTGGCGACAATATTCCCTGCAAATTGCCGAGAACAAGCATGATCAAAAAACTGTCCCCGGCACGAGAATAGGACCGCCGCTGCTGGCCGTTGATCGGGAAGGGCACCGGATATCCTACCGGCTTGACGATGCCAGCAATCTGTTTGGTATCGATGCAACAGCTGCCCAGATTTCAGTTACAGTTGCGACCAATTTCGATTACGAGCAAGGGCCGAACATGCATGTGATTACAGTGCACGCCCAGGATGAGTTCTCCGCTGCCAGCCAAGCGGCATTCACTATAAAGATAACCGACATCGACGAGCCGGCGCGCCTGTCGCTTGCCAACCGGCTGGTGCCTGCTGATGCCGACTTCTTCCATCGCATCGCGGTGGTTGAGCACGATCTTGCCTATGTTGTCCGGATTGTTCAAAAGCCGCAGTGGCTGGCTTATAACGCCGATAGCCGCCAACTAAGCGCTTCTGCCGCAATACTTGCCGAGAATATCGGCGCCCACACCATTTCCGTGCAGCTGGTCAGTCCGAATCTTGAGCAAATTTATGATCGCGGCTCGTTTGTACTCGATGTGTTCCAGCCGGGCAGCCTTACTGTTTCAGAAGTGTTCGTGCTAAGGCCTAGCAAGCTCAGCGCTACCATTGCGGTTGGCCTGGGCGCTCGTCCGTATTCCCAGCCGGTAACCGTGAGCATTACCGATGAAGGAATTTCCGATCAGGTTGATTTTTTCCGCATTGCTCCCCGCCAGCTGGTATTTGATGTCAATAACTGGGATCAGGCGCAGTCGGTTACGATAAGTGTGCAGCCGGAATTTGCCGACTTTTCTCTCCACAAGGGGATTTTCATCACCATGCAAGTTGCCGATCCTGAAAACAGCGACCCAAGTTACCGGCAGGCTGCCAAGTTGCGCCATACCGGCTACTACATACCCAACGCCACTCCCTACTTCGAGACCCGTCGCCTGCAAATTGCCGAAAACATCCACCAGGAAACGACACCGGCGGGAACCGGGATAGGGTCGCCGCTGGTCGCGGTTGACAAGGAAGATGGCGCCTTGCAATACAGCATCGCCGATGCCAGCGGCCTGTTTGCAATCGATCCGGTCAGTGCTCAGGTTTCAGTAAGGATCGATGCAAACTTCGATTACGAGGCGGTGCAAAACATCTATGTCATTACCGTCTCGGCCCGGGATTCGTTTGCTGCCACCGGTGCAACGACGGTTACCATTGAGGTAACCGATGTTGATGAACCTCCGCGGCTGGCGCTGACCGATCAGGTGGCAGCGGCCGGCGCTGACTTCTCCTACCGGCCGGGTGTGACCGAGTACGGAATTGCCTATCTTGTTCACATTGCCAGCAAGCCGGACTGGCTGCAATACGACCAAGCCAGTGGTCAGTTGCAGGCTCAAGCCGAAATCCTGGCCGGCAACATCGGGGTGCACGCAGTTTCAGTGCAGCTTACCGATCGGCAGCAAAATGTGATTTACGATGCAGGATCGTTGCTGTTGAGCGTAGTCAATCACGGCCGAGTCGTTGTCTCGGCAATCAGCGAACTGAAGGTTGACCGCACCAGCATCCCGCTGCAAGTGATGCTTGCCGACCAGCCGCCAACCGCTTCGGTTACGGTTGCGGTGTCCGCCAGTGCCGAGGTTGCGGTCGCTCCCGTTGAACTTTCCTTTGGCGCACCAAACTGGAATGTCGCCCAGACGATCAGGGTATCGATCCGGCAAGCGGTGGTTCAGCAAAATGTGGATGCCGACTTTGAAGTTTTGCTGAGCACTGATCGGCAGGGCAGTGACATCCATTACAAGTATGCGCCGGCGACTGTTGTGGCGGGGCAATATGTCGCCAATTCCCCGCCGCAGTTTGCATCCGTCCATGTGCAGGTAGCGGAAAACGGCCACGGTGCCGAGACAGCAGCAGGAACCCCAATCGGGCTGCCGCTTACTGCCGTCGATCCGGAAGATCACCAGCTTACCTACACTATCGAGGATGCCAGCGGCCTGTTTGGCATCGATGAAGTCAGTGCCCAGCTCTCGTTGACTGTCGCAGTTGATCTTGATTACGAAGCCACCCCCAATTTTTACCTGATAACGGTGCAGGCGAAAGACGCGTTCGGCGCCCGGGCGGCGGCGGCAGTTTCCATCGAGATAACCGACACCAGGGAATTGCCCGGTCTCGCCCAGTTGGAGGATCAACTGGTGGTTGCCGGCAACGATTTCATTTATTTTCTGCCGATGATTACCAATGTCCGGGATTTTTCATATCATTCGGAAACGCCGGAATGGATGGTTTTTGCCTGGGCAATATTTGATCAAGACATATATACTTACAGTGCTTCCGGCGAAGACGTGATTCCGGGGGTCTATACTCTCACTGTGCAAGCGACAGCTAGAGATGACGATCAGCGCGTGGTTGACCGTGGCTCTTTTGTGCTCACGGTGCTGCAAAGCGGCAACATCGAAGCGAGTTTACTGCCGGCTTTTGGCCTCGATCGGCTTACCGCCACCGTGTCGGTAAGGCTCGATTTCGCTCCGGTTGGCAATGTTACCGTTGCTGTTGGCAGTAGCGATGCGTCTCTGGCGGCAGCGACCACGCCTCAATTGACATTCACTGCGCAAAACTGGAACCAATATCAGCTGGTAACCGTGAGCATAACGCCCGGGGTTGTGCAGGAGAATGTCGACCGGGAATTTTCGCTGCTGCTGCAAGTTTATCAACCACTCGATAGCGACATTCATTACACCACAACGCCGCGCCTGCAACTGTCAGGCAGTTATCGCTCCAACGGGTCTCCCGAATTCGCCGGCAGTTCCCTGCTGGTGCTCGAAAACCTGTACGAGGCAGTTAGCCCGGCGGGAACCGATGTCGGCTCAGCGCTGGTTGCCAGGGATCGGGAGGACGACCAGATGGTTTACAGTATCGTTGGCGACAGCGACTTGTTCGGCATCGATGCGCAGCTTGGCCAGCTGGCCGTCAAGATGGATGTCAATTTCGACTATGAAAAGATCAGGGGCGCCCATACGGTTACGGTAGCCGGTGATACCCAACTGCGCTTTGCCCGCTCGGCAAATGCCCATACGGTTACGGTCAAGGCGGTCGATCGGCATGGCTACTTCGGATTGGCGACTGTTGATATCCAGATTGCTGATATCAACGAACCGCCGCGGCTAGGGCGGATTGCCGACTTGCAAATCATTGACAACCGCAATTTCAGTTACCGGATCGATTATGCGCAAAATGCCGAAATCGCGCTCCATTCCAGTCAAAACCGCAACCTGCATTCGGTTACCGGCCTGCCCGCCGGAACCTCCTATTCGACACCGGCCGCGGCGATTGTGCTGACCAAGAGCAAATCCGGCTCATTGACGCCCGGCCGCTACCAGGTGACAGTCAGAGCAGTGGATGAACAAGACGCTGGTGTGCATGATGAAAAGACATTCATTCTCGAAATTGTCGAGCGCGGCAATCTGGAGGCGGAATCGCTGCCCAGGAATGTATACGGGAGAAATTGGGTGCCGGCCCGGGTGCGCATTTCCCATGCTCCCGACCGGCCGGTTACGGTTACGGTGCGGGCAACGCCAGACGAAAAAATAACCGTCTCTCCCGACCAGCTGGTCTTCACGCCGGACAACTGGGAACAGTTTCAGTCGGCTACCGCAAGCCTGAGCGCAAACGAACCGTTAACTCGCCAGGGAGTGCAGTTTTCGGTTAGGTTTGCGGTGTTTGAAAGAGGTGCCAGCGATCTTCGCTATCGGCAGACTGCGCCAATCAGGCTTTCCAGTGCATTCAAGAAGAGCCCGATTGTTTTTGCCGCACAGACCATTACCATCAATGAAAATTCGTACAATGCCATGGCCGCGGTTATTGTAACGATAGGGCAGTTTGTCCAGGCCAGGCATCTTGAAGACGATGATGCAAGTTTCAGTTATCGGATAGACCCTCCCCATTCGCTGTTTTTCATCAAGGATGCTGCAATAGTGACCAGAAAGAGGACCAACTTCAATTACGAAACGGGGCCGCAGTCCTATACGCTGGCGGTGTTGGCGGAAGACACCAACGGCGGCAGCGTTTTAGCCCAGATCAAGATAGAAGTGGCAGACATAAACGAGCCGCCGCGCCTGGCCCGGATAGCCAACCAGCGAGCGATTATTGGCCGCGAGTTCGCCTTGACCGTTGCGGCGGCGACCGATGAGGATGCCGGGCAACAGCATCAATACAGCGCGCTTGTTGATGGTGGTGCATTGCCGGATTGGCTGACTTTTATTGCCCAGGAGAGAAAATTCTCCATCGCGGCCAACGCCCCGGGCTTGCAAGTTGGCACCTATCAGGTAAAAGTTGCGGTTGCCGATGACGGCTCGCCGGCGCTGGGTGCTGCCAGAGCCTTTCAGCTGACGGTGGCGGAGCCGGGTCGAATCGAGACGAGCCAGTTGCCGGACTTCAGCCGGGAAAGCCCGCAGCATCAATTGAGTGTGCGGCTGGGTGTTCGCCCGGACAATGAGGTGACCGTTGCCTTGAATGTGGTAAATAACAATGCTGCCGATCTGTCCGAGCAGCAGTTGATTTTCACCAACAGCAGTTGGCAGGTCTGGCAAACGGTGCAGGTGAGCTTGTCTGCTGCAACCGAAGCCAGCAAGTATGACATCGATTTTGTGATTGCAGTGGCAGTCGATGATCCACAAGATGAGATTTACTTGTATACCAACCCGGTGCAGGTGGCCGGCCAGTATACAGGACCAGGCAACCAGCCACCTACCATTTTCGGCAATTGGAACCTGCAAATAATTGAGGGGACAGTTGCGCAGGGCGTGATCGATTATGTCGCCCCTTTCTTTCCGGCAAAAGACA
>JAPORI010000069.1 GCA_026710225.1 Betaproteobacteria bacterium | reverse complement strand
CGCAGCGATCGGCTCGGCGATCGCATCGTGGATCTCGTTGCTGGTGATCGTGATCGTGCGCGGCACCCCATCGGCGATGTGATGTCCGGCCACCTGCATTTCGGATGTGTCATCCTCGCTCACCGCACTGGCGATTTCCTTCTTGATCGATTCGGCAGTAGCTTCTCCGATCGCGATGCCGTGCTGGGTGCGGATGTAGTTGCTGATCGCCTCGTCTATCTTGTAGCCGCCGACCCGGATCGAATTGGCGTATACCAGTCCGCCCAGCGAGACAACCCCCACCTCGGTGGTGCCGCCGCCGATGTCGATGATCAGCGATCCGGAAGCCTCCTCGATCGGCAACTCGGCACCGATCGCCGCGGCCATCGGCTCGGCTATCAGCGCCACCTGGGTGGCACCGGCGGAAAGTCCCGAATCGCGAATCGCCCGGCGCTCGACCGGCGTCGATGAATAGGGAACGCAGATGACGATGCGCGGCCCCGGCGTGAACAACTTGGAACCGTGCACCCGCTTGATGAAGGTGTTGAGCATCTGCTCGGTAACCTGATAGTCGGCAATCACCCCGTCGCGCATCGGGCGAATGGCGCGGATGTTGCCCGGGGTGCGGCCAATCATTTCCTTGGCACCCAGGCCGATGTCGCGAATCACCCGCCGGTTGCCGATCTCCTCGATGGCAACCACCGACGGTTCGTTGAGGACGATGCCCCGATTGGCAACGAAGATGATTGTGTTGGCGGTGCCCAGATCTATGGCCAAATCAACGGCCATCATGCGACGGAGAATTTTGAACATCAAGCGCTTCTCGCTTACTTAAATTTTTAGGTGCAGAATTTGACGGGGAAAGCCTTCCCGAGCCTTGTATTATAAGGCATGGCAGGCGTTTGCGCAATCACATCCCCTTTACCGGCCAGTTCTTTTACCCGAAATTTCAGCCCAAAGCGGCAATATCCTTGCGGAACTGGGCGCGGGAAAATCCTATCTTGGCAACCTGCGCATAGGCGCTGTGGCGGGCAGTTGCAATGTCGGTGGCGGTAGCGACCACATTCAAAACCCGGCCGCCACTGGAAAACAGGTTGCCTTCCTCATCGCGTCTGGTGCCGGCATGAAAGATCATGCAGCCGGCGTCCGGCTGCGGGGCGGCAATCTCGATGCCGGTCTCCGGTCGCACCGGATATCCGGGCGCGGCCATCACCACCCCGACTGCCGCCTTGCTGCTCCAGGCAAGTTCACTATCGGCAAGCCGGCCGGCCGCGGCTGCGGCCAGCGCGGCAAAGCAGTCGCCCTCCCACAGCGGCAGCAGCACCTGCGCCTCCGGATCACCGAGCCGGCAGTTGTATTCGAGCACCCGCGCCGATCCATCGGCAGCAATCATCAAGCCGGCATAAAGAAAGCCGCGATAGGGTGTCTTGGCCTCAGCCATTCCCCGCACCACCGGCTCAATGGTCGCCGCGGCCAGCGCGGCAACATCCAGGCCGCTACCCGAAGGCGCCGGGCTGACCGCACCCATGCCGCCGGTGTTGGGACCGGTATCACCGTCACCGAGACGCTTGTGATCCTGGCTGGTGCCGAGCACCGCATAGCGCTTGCCGTCGCAAAGCGCGATCAGCGACATCTCAACCCCGACCAGATGCTCCTCGATGACGATGGTGTGCGACGCGCTGCCGTGCAGTCCAGCGAGCATGCTGTTGATTACCTGCTCGGCCTCCTGCCGATCGCCGGCAATCACCACCCCCTTGCCGGCGGCCAGACCATCGGCCTTGATCACATAGGGAGCCGCAAAGTCGTCCAGACATCCCATCGCCTCGTCAACGCTGCTACAGGTGTGGCTGCGGGCGGTGGCGATCTGATGCCGGTTCATGAATTGCTTGGCATGCGCCTTGGAAGCTTCCAGTCGGGACGCCGCCTGAGATGGCCCCAGCAACGGCAGCCCTTCGGCGGCGAATGCATCGGCGATGCCCGCAGCCAGCAGCGCCTCCGGTCCGACCACGGCAAGATCGACTTTATGCTGCCGGGCGAGCGCGACCAGAGCCTTGATGTCGGTGGCGGCAACGTTTTCGATCTTGCCGCCGGCGGTGCCGCCGTTGCCCGGAGCGATTAATACCTTTTCAACCTGATCGTCGCCGGCCAGGCGCCAGGCCAGCGCGTGCTCGCGCCCGCCGCCGCCAATCACCAGCACTCGTCTACCCATCACCAATTAATGAATGAAGTGCCGGACACCGGTCATCACCATCGCAATGCCGGCTGCTTTCGCCGCGGCAACAACCTGATCGTCGCGCTTGGATCCACCCGGCTGCACCAGCGCCTTGACGCCGGCTTTGGCAAGAATCTCGACCGTGTCCGGAAAGGGAAGAAACCCATCCGAGGCTGCAACCGCACCGCCGGCTCCGTCGCCGTGCCGGCGCGCCTGCTCGATTGCCTGCCGGGCTGCCTCGACCCGGCTGGTCTGACCGGCACCGATGCCAATCGTCGCCGCCTGCCGCACCAGCACAATCGCATTCGACTTGGCATGCTTGCAGGCGCGCCAGGCAAACAGCAACTGGGCAAGCTGTTGATCATCAATTGCGCTGCCGGCCAACTCGCGCAACTGCGCAGAGTCAATCACCTTTCTGTCGCGCTCTTGCACCAACCCAAGTCCGCCGTATACCCGCACATCGAAATCAGCAGACTGAGCCAGCGGCGCTTCGATGATCCGCAACCGGCGCCGGCCGGCCAGCGCCTCCAGCGCCTCCGGCGTCGCACCCGGCACGATCAGCACCTCGATGAAGTGGTCGGCAATCGCGGTCGCGGTTGCCGCATCGAGCTGGCGATTGATGGCAACCACTCCGCCAAAGGCACTTTCCGGATTGGCAGCAAAGGCACCGGCAAAAGCATCCGCAGCGCGCTCGGCGCCGGCAATCCCGCACGGATTGGCGTGCTTGACTATCGAGCAGGCTGTCTCGTCAAATTCGCGCACGCTGCGCCAGGCTGCAATCGCGTCTTGAACATTGTTGTAGGAGACTTCCGAACCGGCCAGCAACTTGAATTCATTGCCGGCCATTGCATAAAGCGCTGCGGCCTGATGCGGGTTCTCCCCGTAGCGCAACCGACTAACCCGGCGCAGCGCCACATCCATTTCCGGCGGTGGGAACTTCTCCTCCTTGCCAGCCCCGGCCAAGGCCGCACCGATCATGCGATCGTATTCAGCGGTATGGGCGAACGCCTTGGCTGCCAGGCGGGCGGCGAATTTGCGCTCGATCTTGCCATCGTTGCGCGCCAGCTCCTCAACCACCGATCGGTAGTCGTGCGGATTAACGACGACGAGCACATGCGCATGGTTTTTGGCTGCGGCGCGCACCATCGTCGGGCCGCCGATATCGATTTTTTCAACCAGATCAGTTGCCGATGCACCACTGGCAAGAGCGTCGGCAAACCGGTAGAAATTGACCACCACCAGATCGATCGGCTCGGCATTGAACTGCTCGGCATCAGCGGCGTGATCCGGATTGCTGCGATCGGCCAGAATCGCGCCCATGATCGCCGGATGCAGAGTCTTGACCCGGCCGGAAAAAGCCGCACCGAAGCCGGTGCGCTCGGCAACATCCTGCACCGGCACGCCGGCGCTGCGCAACTCATCGGCGGTGCCGCCGGTAGATAGTATCTCGATACCGAGACCGGCAAGCTGGCCGGCAAACTTTCCCACCCCGCGCTTGTCGGCAACGCTTATCAGCGCCCGGCCCACATTAATCATGTCCATCGGCAATCAGTTCTCCTCGCCAAGCATCTGGTAAAGCACTTCGGTATCCGGCATGGCCTGATGCCAGAAAGCGCAGGCCAAGGCCGCCTGTTCAATAAGCATGCCCAGCCCGTCACTGAGATTCTCCACCTTGCACTCGCCGGCCAGATCGAGAAACGGCCGCGCCTGCCGGCCGTAAGCAAGATCGCAGGCAAACCGCGCCGATTGCAAACCGGCCCTAGCGGCTGGCGGCAGACTTCCGGCAAGTCCGGCACTAGTCGCGTTGATCACGCACTCGGCGCCGACTGCCGTCAACTCCTGCTCGCTGAGTTGACAATCGTGCAGCCGACCGCAATCATCGCGATCGGCAAAGCGGGCACACAGTTGCACAGCCCGATCGCGATTGCGGTTGGCAATGAAAATCGGTCCCCGGCCATGTTCGAGCAAAGCGCCAAGCACGCTGGCGGCAGCACCACCAGCACCAAGAACAAGAATCGAGGCTTCGGCCAGATCCCAGCCGCGCCTTCTGACCAGTGCCGCCAGCAGCCCCGGCCCGTCGGTGGTGCAGGCGGCTATCCGCCCGGATTTATCCAGCCGCAAGGTATTGGCCGATTGGGCAGCGGCCGCCGCCGCACTCGGATCATCGGCAAAGGCAACCGCTTGTTGCTTGAACGGAACGGTAACGTTCAGGCCGCGCCCACCCTTCTCGAAAAAGTCCCGGGCACAACTTTCGAAATCGGCAAGCGCCGGCTCAAGCAGTGTGTACGAATAGGGAATATCCAACTGCTTAGCAAACTGTTCATGAATGCGCGGCGACAGACTGTGGCCAACCGGATTGCCAATCAGCGCATAATTTCCGCAACTGTCATTGTGCTTCATGCGCACAACTTGCCGCGCCCGACCAGCTCACCCAGATCGACTGACTCGACCCGCACCTTCACCGGGGTAGCTTCTGCAAGCACCGCCGGCTTGTCAAGTTTGACCGCAACCGGCAGGTCATCGAGATGAACACTGCGCCGACATTTGCCAATCACCCCGGTAAAAACCTCACCGATGCGCGGCTGCAGCCAGTGAAACGCCCAGTAGCGTTCGAGAATCTGCTGGGCGCGCCGGGCGGCAGCAGCATGCTCATCGTAATCAAGCGCCTGCTTGCGCATGAAATCAGCGTCGTGCGGCAGATTGCGACCGTCAAGCACCGCGATCAGTTGCTGCTGATTGAGCAAATCGATGTAGCGGCGCAGCGGCGAACTGAGCCAGGCATACTCCTGATGCCGATCATCGCCCCGGTCCCGAACCAGATTGCGACCGGCACTGCGCAGCAAGCGGGCGGCCTGGGCTGCGCGCAGCCGCTCGGTGCCGGCTTGGTTGTAGTGCACCATCAGCGCCGCAACCACCGCATCGATTTCCGCCAGCCGCTGGCGGGGGATGATGCGCAGACCGGATTCGGAACTGCTCCGCACAATGAAAGAGCGCTCCAGGGCGCGAGTATTGCGCCCGGAAGGCAACTGCTTGCAAAACATGCTCAACACCGCAAGTTGCCGGGAAAACTCGCCTGGGTCACCGGGCTGCCAGTCCAGAAACGAGTCCAGGGAAAGATTGGCCGCCACCTGCACCTTGCCGATTTGCAGTTGCGGCGGGCCGATGCGTCCGGTTTCCGGATCAAAGTCCTGCAGCAGCGAGATCGCCGGACACTCGCAGCCGGCGCGCAAAGCATAGGCGTGCACGACCGATTCTGGAAACTGCATGATCTTGCGATCGGGAAGGTAGACGCTGGTCATCAACTGCTCAGCGCGCTCTTGCGCTGCCGCCGGCAGACCCAACGCCGGAGCGGCAATGTGAATTCCCAACTGCCAGGTGCCGGCTTTGCCTTGCGTAACCGAAAACGCATCGTCGATCTCCAAGGTGCCGGCCCCGTCAATTGAAAACGCGTCCTTCGCCAGCAGCGGCAAGGCACTTGCATCAACTTCACAACTGACATCGCCATCGGCAACCTTGGGCATGCCAGCCAAAGCCATGCGCAGATGC
>JAPORI010000088.1 GCA_026710225.1 Betaproteobacteria bacterium | reverse complement strand
TTGCGCAGTACCGCCTGCATCCGTTCATCCCCGTCAAGCAGCGACTGCTGATTGAGGTTGCCCTTCTTCATGCGCGCCGAGCGGAACATCGCCGGGCGCGCCGCAGCACCGATATGGGTGCCGCCGCCGAGTCGGCGCAGGCCGCTCTCGCTGCGCAGGCCGGTTGCAATCAAGGTGATGCGCATCTTTTCACCAAGCGTATCGTCGTAGACGATCCCGAAAAAGACCTTGGCCTCCGGAGATGCCTTGGGCTTGATCAGGTTCATCGCCTCGTTGACCTCCTTGAAGGAAAGACTGTCCTTGCTGGCGCTGATGTTGACCAGCAGGCCGCGGGCGTTGAGCAAATCGATGCCTTCAAGCAGCGGGCACTCGATCACCTTGGTTGCGGCGGTAACCGCTCGCGCCGGTCCCTCTTCCAAAGCGGTGCCCATCATCGCCCGGCCCATCTCGCTCATCACCGAACGCACATCGGCGAAATCAACATTGATGTGTCCAGGCTTGGCAATCACCTCGCAGATTCCGGACACCGCGTTGATCAGCACCTCGTCCGAGCGCTGGAATATCTCATCCATCTTGACATCCTCGCCAAAATGCTCGAGCACCTTGTCATTGGGAACGATGATCACCGAGTCAACCTGCTTGTTGAGGTTGTCGATCCCGACTTCGGCGGGTGCATCCCGATTCTCGAATCCGAACGGCTTGGTTACCACCGCCACGGTGAGAATCTTCTGCTCCTGGCACAACTCGGCGATCACCGGCGCGGCACCGGTGCCGGTGCCGCCGCCCATGCCGGCGGCAACGAACACCATGTCAGCGCCGTCGATGATCTTGCGCAATCGAGCCTCATCCTCGCGGGCCGCCTTTTCAGCCAGAGAGTAGTCGGCTCCGGCACCCAGACCGCGCCCGGTGCTTTGCCCGATCTGGATGCGCTCGACTCCCGAAGGCATGCTGTCAAGAGCCTGCGCATCGGTGTTGACCGCGTAGTAGGCAACCTGCTCGATCTCGTGGTTGGCGCACATGTTGCGCACTGCGTTGCCACCGCAGCCGCCGACGCCTACCACCTTGATGATGGCACTGGTGCGGTTCTCGTCTATGAATTCCATTTCCATGGCTGTTCTCCTGATTGAATCGGATGGAGGGGATGAATAAATCTCACGGCGACTGCCGACGGGGCAGGAAGGCGGCGCAAAAGCGCGCCAGCATACTGCTGCGGCGGCCGGCGGCGGCAACCTTGCTGCCCGGCGCGGCGGCACCGAGTAGCATCAGCAATCCGTGCGCGACCGAGAATTCGGCCGCGGCTATTTCCTCGTGCATGGCACCGGCATAGCGCGGAGCGCTGATGCGTGCCGGCAGACCGAGATGCTCGTGGGCAAGTTCACCGATGCCGCTGAGATTGGCGACGCCGCCGGTCATCACTATGCCGGCCCCTATCTCGCCATCGCTGCGCCATTTTTTTGCCGCCTCCTCACCGTAGCGATCGGAAAAAAAGCTGTCGACCGCATCGCCGATTTGCTGGAGCATCTCATCAACCCGCGATTCGATGGTCATCGACAGGGTTTGCGCGTCTATGTCGATTTTGCCCTCACCGTTGATCATGGTCACCTGCATCCGCTTGTCAATGCTCTGCGGAACCTGGACTGCCGATCCGATCTGCCGCTTGATCCGCTCGCTTTCGGAAACCGATATCCGAAAGGTGCGGGCTATGTCCAGATCAATCTTGCCGCCGCCGATCGGCAGGGAGGAGAACCAGCGCGGCACCCCCTGGGAAAAGATCGAGATGTCGCAGGTGCCGCCGCCCCAGTCCAGGACGATCACCCCCAGATCCCGCTCGTCTTCGCTGGTTGCCGACAATGACGATGCCAGCGGCGCGGCAGCGATCTTGTGCGCTTTCATGCCGACGCTGCCCAGGCAGGAATGAATATTGGCCAACTGGTTGATCTGGGCGGTAACGATGTGCGCTTCGGCCAGCAGCAGGTTGCCGGTCATGCCCAGCGGCTGGCGCACATTGGTGCGCTTGGCGATCGAAAGCGACTGCTGGAGAACGTGGAGGATTTCCCGATCAGCCGGAATCGGATATGCCTGCAAGGTGTCCAAAGCCAGATCGACATCACCCTGGGTGACCGTCCCGCCCTGAATCTTGACTGGCGCCTGTTCGTCCTGGCCGCCAATCATCGCCCCGGGAACTCCGACGATGATCGGCACTCCGGAAAGCTGCGTCTGCGCCTGCAATTCAGCCTCGCGCAGTGAGCTGGCAAGGGCAGAGCTGGCGGCGCCAATGTCAGTGAGGATGCCGCATTCAATTCCGGCGGCCGCAGTTTTGCCAACGCCAATGATCTCGAAGCCGGAGCCGCGCCGGGCGGCTGCAGTTGCGACGATCTGCGACGATCCGAGATCGACGCTTGCCAACAAGTCGGTATGCTTAGCCATTTTCATTCTCCCGGGTTAAGTTTTCCGCCAGGCCGGAAACTGCCATGCCGCGCATGTAGCGCAAATCGAACACCAGCTCGCTCAAGGTGGCAAACCGTGTGCTCAACTGCGGCCAGGCACTGGCAAAGCGGCCTATCCGCGCATCGACTTCGCTGCGCCCCAGCCGCAGTCGCCAGCCGTTGCCCAGCAGCACTTGCCAGCCATCGGCGCGCCAGGTTATCTGGCTTACTGCAAAACCGGCTGCCGATGCCTGGGCAAGCAGGACCGTGCACATCCGGGCTGCTTCGCTCGCCTTGGTAAGCGGCCCGTCGTAGATGGGCAGACGAGCCGCGACATTGGCGGCGTGATAGGTTTCGCCGGTGACATCAAGCAGTGCCCCGGTGCGGGTGCGAGCCAGCGGCTGGCGCGCCTGGATGCTCAGCATGACGGTGCCCGGCAACACCAGCCGGGCCTCGGCGCGGCGCACTGCCACCTGCTGCTCGATTGCATCTGTAAACGCGTCCAGATCAACTCCCCAACTGGTCATCGAACCGGCTTCGGCGAGCGCAGCGGTTACTTGCGGCTGACTGATTGCCGCAGTGTCGCCGTGCACCTGCACCCGATCCAGATGCAGCAGCGAGGTGGCGGATGCGACCACCGCCACAGTGCCGGTTGCGATCGTCGATTTCACTAGCATTGCGCCTGCTCCAGAATCATCGCAACCAGATCACCATAGCCGATCCCGGCGGCGGCCGCCGCCTTGGGAACCAGCGAGTGGGAAGTCATGCCCGGCACTGTATTTACTTCCAGCAACTTGCAGTCTTGATCATCGGCAAGCAAATCAACCCGGCCCCATGAACGGCAGCCAAGCAGCTGGAAGGCGCGCTCGGCCAGTTGCCGCAGTTGCTGCTGACGCTTTTCCGGCAACGGCGGCGGACACTGGTAACCGGTGCGATCGCTTTCGTATTTGGCCTGATAGTCATAAAAGCCGCTCTCGGCGGTAATCTGCACTCCAGGCAGCGTTTCACCCTCGACCAGCGCGTAGGAAAGTTCGGCGCCGGCAAACAGTGGTTCGATGAGCACCTGCTCGTCGGCTTGCGCGGCCGCGCACACCAGTTCGCGCAATTGATCAAGATCATCGGCTCGGCCGCAGGCGACACTCGATCCGCCGCAATTGGGCTTGACAAAAAGAGGAAAGGAACCCAGTCGCTCAACCATCCCGGCGAGTGCATCCGGCGGACAGTCGGCATCGGCGATCAGCCATTTGCCGACCGGCAGGCCGGCGGCCTGCCAGATCGCCAGACTCGCCCGCTTGTCGATCGCCAGGGCGCAGGCGCGCGGGCCGCTGCCGGTATAGGGGATGCCGGCCAGTTCCAGCCATGACTGCACCCGGCCATCCTCACCGGAACCGCCGTGCAAAATGACGAACGCCCGCTCCGGTGCAATCTGCAGCAGTTCGGAAAGCGAGCGCTCACCCGGATCAAAGCGAATCACCTCTTCGCAGCACTCCTCAAGCGCCTGGGCAACCTGCTCACCGGAACGCAGCGAGATTTCCCGCTCCGGCGAAGAACCGCCAAGCAGCAACGCCACTTTGCCGAATCTTCTGCTCATGCCTCGTCTCCAACGATGCGCACCTCCGGATAAAGGCGGATGTCGCAACGTTCGAACACCGCTTCTTGCATCATCCCGATCAAAGTCTCGATGTCGGCGGCAGTGGCATTTTTTTCGTTGATGATGAAGTTTGCGTGCCGGCGCGACACTCGCGCCCCGCCGAACGATGCGCCGCGCATCCCGACTTCGTCAAGCAGGCGGCCGGCACTCGATCCAGGCGGATTGGTGAACACCGATCCGGCGTTGGCGGTGCCGATCGGCTGGCTGCGCGAACGCTTGGCGAGCATTTCCTCCATCCGCTGACGAGCCTGGCCGTCCTCATCGGCATCAAACTCGAACTCGGCGCTGGCAAACATCAGCGGCTGACCGTCGCGGCGGGCAACGGTTCGATAGCCGATCGCAAAACTTTCCGGCGAAAGCTTTTCCAGCACTCCCGCTTCAGAAAGCGTGGTAACCGACACGACCCGCTGCCAGGTAGTCGAGCCGTAGCAACCGGCATTCATCGCCAGCGCGCCACCGATCGATCCGGGAATGCCGGCGAGAAACTCGCAACCGGCAAGACCGGCCGCGACCGCCTGCCGGGCCAGTTTCGGACAGGCGGCACCGGCCTGAACGCGCAGCCGCTGCTCGGAGAGCCTCTCGATTTGCCCGGCCGCCGGCGCCAGCTTGAGCAGGGTTCCGCGCAGGCCGCCGTCGCGCACCAGGAAATTGGAGCCAAGCCCAACCATGGTCAACGGCTGCGGATAGTCGCCGCCGGCAAGAAACTCGCAGGCATCTTCAAGATCGGCTGCAACATACAACAGCTCGGCCAATCCGCCGGCCCGCCAGCTGCAGTGCCGGCTCATGTCCGCATCGGCAATCATTCGACCGCGCAGTTGACTTGCCGAGGAAACCATGGCCGAGGCAGCAGCACTCATTGTCCGGCCGCCAGACTGCGCGCCAGCCCGGCTATCGAACCGGCACCCATGGTCAAGACGATATCCTCATCGTTGGCCAGCCGCCCGATCTGCTCGGGTGCGTCATCGGGATTGGCGACAAACACCACATCCTTGCTGCCGCGCAGGCGCACGGCATGAGCAAGCGTTTCACCGGTTGTCGCCGGGATCGGTTCCTCGCCGGCGGCATGAATTTCGGTGATGATGAGCGCATCTGCATCCGCCAGTGCGGCCGCGAGCGCCTCGAAGGTGTCGCGGGTGCGACTGTAGCGATGCGGCTGGAATACCAGCAACCGGCGCCGGCCGGGCCAGGCTTCGGCAACAGTGCGCAAGGTTGCCGCGATTTCAGTTGGATGGTGCCCGTAGTCATCGATCAGATCGACTTGCCGGCCGCCAATTTGCACCCTGCCGTGTTGCTCGAGCCGGCGGCCGACTCCGGCAAAGTCGGTCATCGCCGCGGCCGCCTTGGCAATCGGCACATTCACCTCATAGGCAACCGCGAGCGCGGCCAGCGAATTGAGAACATTGTGGCGGCCGAGAGTCTTGAGCTGCACCGGCAGCCGCCCTTCCGGCGAGGCAAGTTCGTAACTGGTGCCATCAGCCGATATCTTTATGTTGCTAGCCGAGAAGTCACATTCGGAAGAATCGATTCCGTAACTGATCACCCGCCGCGAGACCATTGCCGCAACATCGCGCACATGCGGATCATCAAAGCACATCACCGCCAGCCCGTAAAACGGCAGGTTCTCGAGAAAATCGGCAAAGGCGCGCTTGAGTTTGCGCAAATCATGACCGTAGG
>JAPORI010000103.1 GCA_026710225.1 Betaproteobacteria bacterium | reverse complement strand
CGCCGCCCGCGTTTTTGATCAGCCGGCCGCGGAGAGTCGCATCTGCACGAAAATCGGCAAAAGTGCCTGTCAAGCCTGCCGTAATCAGGGCGTTGTTGTGCACCACTATCTTGGGCGATGGACGCCGGCCATGCGGCAGCGGACTATAGTTGGGCAGGCCGGTTACCAGCCGCATGTGCTTGAAGTAATCAAGGTAGCGAGCCAAAGTGGTGGTATTGCTTACTTCTGGCACCAGTTTGGTTAGCGTGTTGTAACTCACCACTCGGCCGGCGTAATGGAAAAGCGCCGGCAGCATTCGCAGCAGCCCCTCCTTGTTTCTTATGTCCGGAACCACTGACAGCAGATCCCTGATTACGAACACATCAATGATCTGGTGCACGAAACGACGCCATTCCTTTTCAGGAACGGAAAGCGGATAGCCGCCGAAAAAAAGGTAGCGATCCAGATCGTGGCCAAATACTTCCGCCATTTCAGCCAGCGACCAGTGCGGGCAATCAACGACAACATATCGGCCCAGCAACTTGTCGGCAGCCCCGCGTTCCAGATACAGCGGCGCCGAGCCGGTCAGCACAACCTTGATGTTCGCATCAGTGGACTGATCTTCGTCCCACAATCCCTTGACCAACCGGTGCCATCCAGCCACACCCTGAATTTCGTCAAAGACAAGCAGCACCGGTTGTGCCTGGGTTTGGGCATGCTGTCGAGCCTCCTGCCAGGATGCATACAAGTCATTTGCACTGTTATCCTGCCCAGAAATCGAGCCTCCCTTTTGACCGGACGGGGAAGAACTGTCAAATGACCTGAACACCACCGGCCAGTTCCTGGTCTCCATTCTTTCAACCAGCTGATTTAGGGCGGTAGTCTTGCCAGTACGCCGGGCTCCCAGGAGCATCACAATCAGGTTCTGGTTGATTTTCAGGCACTGCTCGATTTCCCCAACCAAAGGCCGCTGAAAAAAATACCTCATAATGAGCAATTTTACTCAATAGCATATATTTTTTAGCAAAAATTCTCTTGTGTTCTTGTAAATACCAGATATCATGTGATTTTTTGCAGCAATCCGGCGTGATCCAGCACTCATCGCTGCCGGTGGCGAAGGTGTAGCGGAGGCCTGTTTTGGGGCTAAATCTACAAGAAAACAGGCTTGGGCTGGCATTTTGCCGTCTTTTCAGTGCCGGCTGGTAAAACTACCTGTTAGTCTGGTTGCGCTCCCTCAGTTGCAGATTGCAAGGCGCGTTGCAGGCGCAGCCCTACCTGACTTTTCCCCAGCAAGGATGCGATCAGGCAGATGTCGGGGGTGTTTTCCCGGCCGGTCAAGGCGGTGCGCAGCGGCATCGCCAGTTGCCGGAACTTCAACTGCTGGCTTTGGCAGCAGGCGGTAAGTTCCTTTTTGATTGCATCGGCGGAAAAAGACTCCAACCCGGCAAGTTTTCCGGCAAATTGCGCGATCGCCGCCCTGCGCTCCTGCGGTGCGTGCTTGGCGAAGGCGGCCAGAGGAATCTGTGCATCCTCGCTGAAGTAGGAGAGTTCGGTTTGCAGTTCGGTGATGGTGTGTGCCTGCTCGCAGGCCAGTTCGATCGCAGCATCCGGCGCTGCTACTCCGGCCAACCGGCTGATTTCCGCGGCCGGCAGTGAGCGCAAATGCTGACGATTGAGCCACTTGAGCCGCTCCGGATCAAAACGAGCCGCCGACTTGTGTACCCGCGCCAGTTCGAATTTCTCGGACAGCTCCTTGGAGCCGTACACTTCCCGCTCGGAATTGGTCCAGCCCAGTTGCGCCAGATAGTTGATCATCGCCTCCGGCAGGTAGCCTTCTTCCCGCCAGACGGCAAGGTCAACTGCGCAGTTGCGCTTGGACATCTTCTCGTAGATCGTATTGCCAGCTTCATCAATGCGCAGCTGGCCGTCGTCATCGACGGCGGCAGCCATGATTAGCGGCAGATGCGCATGACGCACCGGCTTGGCGCCCAATGCGCTAGCAATGTGCAACTGACGCAGACTGTTGGACAGGTGATCCTCACCACGAATGACATCGGTTATCTGACAGGCCAAATCATCGACCACGCAGGCGAAGTTGTAGGTCGGACTGCCGTCGGCGCGCACAATCACCGGATCATCGAGTTCCCGATTGGCAACCTCTACCCGGCCGCGGATCACATCATCGATCACCGCACTGCCTTCCAGCGGCGTTGCAAAGCGCAGCACATGCGAGCGGCCGGCCGGTGCCGGGTCGCTGCTGTCCCGCCAGCGTCGATCGTAACGCGGCTTTTCACCGCGGGCGATCTGCTCGTTGCGCAACTGAGTGAGTTCCTCGACGGTTGCGTAGCAGCGATAGGCGTGTCCCTCTTCCAGCAGTTGCTCTGCCGCAGCCTGATAGTGCTCGCCGCGTTGCGACTGGCGCAGCGGCTCCTCGTCCGGCTGCAAGCCCAGCCACTCCAGACTCTCGATGATCGAGCGCTCGAATTCAGGACGCGAACGACTCTGATCGGTGTCCTCGATGCGCAGCAAAAACTCGCCGCGGCAGCGGCGGGCATGCGCCCAGCAGTACAGTGCGGTACGCGCACCGCCCAGATGCAGGCCGCCGGTCGGACTTGGTGCGAAACGAGTGCGCATGTTACAAGTTGCTATTTATGCGGCCGGCCGATCACTGCATCATCACCCAGAAAGGGACGCAGCGCTTGCGGTATAGCAATGCTGGCATCTTCCTGCTGGTGGTTTTCCAGCAGCGCAACCAGAGTGCGACCGACTGCCAGACCCGAACCGTTGAGGGTATGCACCAGTTCATTGGCCTGGCGACCGGAGCGACGCACTCTGGTTGCCAGCCGCCGGGCCTGGTAATCGCGGCAGTTGCTGCACGAGGATATCTCCCGGTAGCGCTGCTGGGACGGCAGCCACACTTCCAGATCGAAGGTGCGGGCAGACGCCTCGCCCAAATCGCCGGCACACAGCTCCACCCGGCGATAGGGCAATTCGAGCAGCTCCAGCACCCGCTCGGCATGCGCGGTGATGCTCGCCAGAGCCGCTGGCGATTCGGCCGGTTCGGTTATCTGCACCAGCTCGACCTTGTCGAACTGGTGCTGCCTGATCATCCCCTTGGTGTCGAGGCCGGCGGCTCCGGCCTCGCGCCGAAACGAGGGCGTATGCGCAACCATCCGCAGCGGCAGCCGCTTTGGATCAAGCAACTGGTCGGCGAATACATTTACCAGCGCAACCTCCGCGGTCGGGATCAGGTAAAGGCTGTCGCGCTCGGTGCAAAACAGTTGATCGGCAAACTTGGGCAACTGACCGCTGTTGGTCAGCGCCCCGGGATTGACAAGATAGGGAACCCAGTATTCGGTGTAGCCGTGTTCGCGCACATGCAACTCGATCATGAACCGCGCCAGCGCCCGGTGCAGCCGGGCCAGATCTCCGGCGAGCAGCGCAAAACGGGCATGAGCCATGCCGGCGGCAGCGGCGAAATCAAGCCCGAGCCGCTCGCCCAGGACTACATGATCAAGCACCGGAAAATCGAACTGACGCGGCTTGCCGCATGTTGCGATTTGAACATTGTCGTCCTCGCCGGTGCCATCCGGCACTTCCTCATCCGGCAGATTGGGCAGCCCGAGCATGAATTCGTGCAACTTGTCTTGCGCATTGCGCAGCGATTCGGAAAGAATCTCGAGCCGCTCGCCGCCGGTGGCCGCCTCCCGCTTGAGTTGTTCGGCGCCAGCTTTATCGGCCGCAGCCAGTTTCTCGCCGATGGCGCGGGCGGTACGGTTGCGCTGCGCCCTCAGCCGCTCGGCTTCTTCCCGGATCTGGCGCACCTCACCGTCGAGCCGGGCAAACTCATCCAAGTCGATCCGGCAACCCCGCCGGAGCAGACTGGCGGCAACCTCTGCGGCCTGCGTTCGCAGCCGGGCCGGATCAAGCATCCTGGGCGGCAGTATCGGCCTGGATCAGACGCAGGAACGCTTCCTCAAGACTGTTTTCGCCTCCGCCGTACTTGCTGCGCAGATCATCGGGCCGGCCGGCAAACTGCACCAGACCGCGATCGAGCAGCACCATTTCCTCACACACTTCCTCGATGTCGGAAAGTGAATGGGAAGTGAAGAAAATGGTCGCCCCGTCGGCAAGCAGCCGCTTGAACTGCCGTTTGAGCAGCGCCCGGGCCTTGGGGTCGAGTCCGCCCATCGGCTCGTCAAGAATGTACAGGTCGCGCCTGAGCAGAAAGCAGGCAGCCAGACCGAGTTTCTGGGTCATGCCCTTGGAGAACGAACGCACCGGCTTGCTCAGCGCGCTCAGATCAAGATCCAGATAATCAAGCATCTGCCTGGCATCCTGCTCGCTGTAATGTTCGCTGTTGAGCTGCATGACCATCTTGATGAAGTTGCGGCCGTTGAGATAGTAGGGAGGAACGAAGCGCTCCGGCAGGAACGCGAGCCGGGTGCGGGAAAGACGCTGGGTGCTTGGCACCCCGTAGATGGAGATCGATCCGCTGCTGTAGTGACAGAAATCGAGCATGCACTTGAGAAAGGTGCTCTTGCCGGCGCCGTTGACGCCGGCACAGCCGTAACTCATGCCATGCGGAACCTCCAGATCAAACCCCTTGAGTACCTCGTTGCTCAGGTACGACTTGCGCACCTGCTTGGCCTCGATGGCGACAACATCACTGTGCTGTGCCTTCGGAGCGTCGGCCGCTTGCTGCTGATCGCTAGCCATCGGCACGCTTGCGCAACTGCCGCACCTGCTGGGCATAATCCGAACAGCCAAACAGCGAAGAGCCAACCGCAAAGGTGTCGGCACCGGCGGATGCGGCCGCGGCGATGGTGTCAATTCCAATGCCGCCGTCAACCTGCAGTCTGATCGGCCGGCCGATCTCGTCTATGAACCTGCGACAGGATTCGATCTTTGCATTCATTTGCTTTATCATCTTCTGGCCTCCGAAGCCCGGCTCAACCGTCATCACCAGGATCAGGTCGGCAGCGGCAGCCAGTTCACGCACTGCCGCCAGCTCGATCGCCGGCGTCAGGGCAACTCCAGCCTTGCGACCGGCAGCGCGGATCATTTCCGCACAGCGCCAAGCCTGACGGGTGCTTTCCGGGTGGAAAGTTATTATATCCGCCCCGGCCTCGATCACCGCCGGCAGAGTGTCTTCCGGCTGCTCGACCATCAGGTGCGCATCGACTATGGCAGTCGCAGCGCCCTTTTTGGCGGCCGCGACCGCGGCGGCCCCAAAACTGATCTGGGGCACATAGCGGCCGTCCATGATGTCAACATGTATCCACTCGCAACCGGCGGCGGCCGCATCATGAACTTGTTGCCCAAAGCGCCCGAAGTCGGCTGCCAGCATGCTGGCGGCTATTACCGTGGCAGATTTTCCCATCAAGGGCCGGATTCTATGAAACTACCGGCCGCTGCCGCCTTGGCGGGACGGGAAACCAGGTTCATAACCACCGGCCTTAATCGGCAATAGGCGCGGCCAAGCACCCTAATCCGGCCGGCTGCCTCCGATTATTTTGAGAATATTGCCCGCCAGATTCCGGAAAGGAACACTCATTACTCTTTGCGGGCTGCCGGCACCGGCCTGACTGTGGCAAGCATGTGGCTGGGTTCGGGAGTGAATTCGATCTGCGGGTGACCGGCTTTAGCAAGCAAATCACGGGCTATCTTGATTCCGATTCCGAAGCGCTGAACATGCCCGATCGTCTTCATCGCTTCAGCCAGATTCGGGTTGCGGTAGTCGGCCAGGCCCGGCTGTCCGAAATTTTCCCGGGTAACCTCTCCAAAAGGCCCGCCCGGATTGTGAATCTCAACC